>NZ_JBPYCS010000011.1:0-90656 GCF_051846935.1 Virgibacillus sp. W0430 | reverse complement strand
TATTGTCTTATTCGCTAACTAAATAGCTTATGAACACAGTTTAATATCAAATAAACTAATTGTCAACACATTTATTAACTTATTTGATATTTTGTTTTTCATAAGCTCTCGAAAGGTTGATATTAATGAGTTTAGTGGAGAAAATAAAATACTTATGTGAAGAGAAAAAAATATCTCTTGCGGAACTAGAGAGAAAAACAGGAATATCTAACGGTCAAATTAGAAAATGGGACACTTCTACTCCAGGTATTGATAAACTCAAGGTTATAGCAGACTTTTTCGACGTATCTACAGACTACCTACTCGGACGAACAGACAAAAAACGGTACTATGATCTTACGGAAAAAGACGAACAGGATATTCAAAAAGAACTTCAAAAGATGATAAATAGCATGAACAGTAATTCAAGTTTTGCAGCATCTGATGGCAGTACGATTGATGAATTAGACGAAGAAGATAAAGAATTATTACTGGCATCCTTAGAACAATCACTCCGTATAGCTAAACGAATAGCAAAACAGAAATTTACTCCAAAAAAATATAGAAACTAGGAGTGACATCTAGTGGATATTAAACAAAAAGTAGAATCACTTATTAAAAAGTATGGTACTAACGATCCTTTTCAAATTGCTAAGGCTATGGGAATTGTCGTTCGAATAGTTCCCTTAGGGACAATATTAGGGTACCATGCCAGAAAAAGTCGTGTGTCTATTATCCACATCAATGAGTCTGCATCAACGAATCAAAAAATCTTCACTTGTTACCACGAACTAGGACACGCTATACTTCACCCAGAGATTAACACGCCCTTTTTAAAAAATAAAACGTATTACTCTAACGACAAAATAGAACGAGAAGCAAATGAGTTTGCAATTGAATTAATGCTATCTAAAGATGTTGTTAATCCGATTACCATTCGTGAAGCTATTGAAGATTACGGTATACCGGAACAACTACTCATTAAAAATTTTTACACATAAAACGAACATACATTCCGTCGAAGGAGGTAACTATTTTTTCAACGGATAATTAAACATTGAGTAAAGGAGTTGATAGAGTGGCATTTGCTAAAGAGGTTTCTAAAGGTAAGAAGTACAGGCTTTTCGCCGAACTTGGGATTTTACCCAACGGGAAAAGAGAAAGAAGAACTAAAATTGTCGAAGCAGGAGGAATGAAAGAAGCAAGAAAATTAGCACGAGATTTTGAAAATGATTTAATGGAGCGTCTCGCACTAAACGAAGATATGTTTCTTTCTGTTTTCGTCGATAAATGGATAGAAAATTACGCTAGTGTTGAATTGGCAGAGACGACGTTAGAGAAATACGAGAACACTCTTGAGTACATTGTAGATCATTTTAGAAATATTCGCATGGGAGATATTACGTCATTAATGATTATTGAATTTTTTAATAAAGAAAGGAAGGAGAAAAGGGGTTCATTAGAATCTAAATATAAAGTATTGCAATCTCTTTTTAAACACGCAATAAAATGGAGCGTAATAAAAAATGATGAAAATCCAATGGATAATGTTGAAAAACCAAAAAACGCGAAAAGACAAGAGAATAAAGACTTCTACAGGCAAGAAGAAATTAAGCAAATGCTGCAACTAATTCAGGAATTATCAGAAGAACAACAACTAATCGTACAACTGGCGCTTATAGGTGGTCTTAGACGTGGAGAAATAACTGCGATCACACATGATGTATTAGACTTTACCAATAACACCATATTAATTAAGCGAGCAATTGGTCAAACAGCGAAAGGACTGCAGCTAAAAGATACAAAAACGGAAAATATAAGAACAGTTACATTACCTAAGCATCTAATGGAACATATACATAATATTTATATTAAAAAATTAAGCTTGAAAATGGAATTGGGTAATCTTTGGAAAGGACATAGAGAAGATGGTAAAGAATTAATTTTCTTATTTAGTGATGAATATGGTAAACCATATCGTCCAGATTCAATTACTCAATTTTGGAACAGGTTTACAATTCGGCATAAAGACAATTTGAGAAGAATTAGATTCCACGATTTAAGACACTCCAGCGCCACTTATTTATTAAGTGAAGGTATCAACATGAAAATTATTCAAAAAAGACTAGGACATAAAAACATAAAAACTACACTCAACTTATATAGTCACGTTACGGAAAAAGACGATGAAAAAGCGAGTGATTTATTTAATAATTTATTGTAAATTGTCCGGGTACACGTGTACCCAAAATGTACCCAAAAGTTAGCAAACGGAAAATAAGGAAAAATAAATCTGATAAAAAACGACTCACAAACGTTGATTCTACAATGTTTCTGACTGTTTATGATAAACGTTGAAAAACGTTGAAAGTACGCTTGAACACCTTGACAGGGTAGAGGTCGTTGGTTCGAGCCCAATCGGAATCATCCTAAACAAACGCTTGCCTTACAAAGGGCAAGCGTTTATTATTTTGTGACTAGAACTCTATTAAATAGAGAAAGTCTAAAAGAATATTACACATCCTATAGGAGTTACCTATCATTCATCATATCAATGAGCTATTCAGCATGTTTTACAGACCATGAGGTTAAATCAATACGATCCTTTATAATACTTGATTTCGGAAATATAAGAGTAAGTGGCTTACTTGTATTTGCTTTAATAATTAATTTAGAAAATGTAAATGTTCCTTTAGCAACTCTATCTCCGGTTGCATCATATACTATTAAAGGGGCTTGTTTAAGTTCGAGATCACTGCTTGTCCCATTGCGGAGTAATAGTGTTGTCTTCAATCCACCTGCTTCACGCTTCATTGTAAGCCCTAAGAAAGATAGCTCGTTTTGATCAAGCGGTGGTGCTTGGTCTACAATTTTATTAAACGTATCGATTGATTCTGCTGATACGTTTGCTCTGTTTAAATCTCGAATATCAAGCCTATGCTTACTTTTCTGTTCAAAAGCAAGCAGCCATGAGTTCTTATCACACGTTATGTTAGTAATAGTAGATTCTGTTGAAAAATGGAATATCCAAGGCTGTGCCGTATTTGGGCGTAAAGTTTCTAGTTTTGAAAAATTAACAATTTCTCTTGCTCGTACTTTACCATTCTTATCTAATAAAACGATTGGCGCTGATTGTAGTTGCACTGGTTTTGTAATTGTACTGCGAATAAGTGCCGGTATGGTGATCGTCCTATCATTTTGCTTTATTATTTCGATCCCATATAGCGACAATTGATTTTGTTTAAGCTTAGGGCTTTGGTTGTTATGTAATGCATAATAATTGGACATTTTTTTTGATGTGAGATCGTTAGGAGATATAAATAGAGTTGTTGCTATTCGTTCGTTTTCATCGTAGTAATCTATATGCATACTTTTATCCCTCCTTGTTTACTCTCTATACAAATTTTTCACTATATCCTTATAAACAAATGTATGTAAAAAAGCCGCTAGAATAAAAGTTCCAGCGGCTTTCTTACTAAGTGGTCTTTCTCTTATAATAAAGCATCGTACATGCGCCTACAAGGAGTAAGACAATTCCGATTAATAGATAGGTAAATATAGATGTAGCTGTTTTTGGAAGCTTCTCGCCGTCTTTTACTTCTTCAGTCTCTTTTTCATCTATTTTATCATCTACTACTAAATCGTCATCGCTACCCACACCATGACCAGGAGATGCTCCTTTATCATCTGGACTTGGATCTGTGCCCGGATCTTCTGGCATTGGTTCTTCTCCATTCGGTAGCTCAGGTAATGGTTCTCCATTCAGGTCAATAATACGACCTTCTCTTTCAGGATCCACGATCCCCCCAAGATATTGATCTTCAACCATATAGTCACGCAATTGCTGCCAGTCAATTTCACCGATATCTTTTACACGTCCTTCTTCATACGCTGTTGCAAATGTTTCAAAACCGTCACCACCTTGTCCGGTAAATCCATTCGTAGTGATTAGATATTCCGTTTCAAGGTGCATTTGCTTTTCTTTACCATCAACTAAAACGTACATTGCTACAATTCGGTCTCCAGGTTCTCTTGTACTGTCGTAATAAAACTTCATGCCTGAAACGTGTAAAAACCCACCGTTTTCTGCAGGTGCCAACCGCACACTGTGTTCTAAAATATCTTTTATTTCTTGGCCTGTCAGTGTAGCAACAACTGGATCATTTCCGAATGGCAGGACGCTAATAATTTCTCCTGTTGTAATTGGTCCTTTATCAATTGGTGCACGTATACCACCACCGTTTTGAAACGCAATTACAGTTTCAGGGTACTTTTCACGAGCCTTTTCAAGCATAGCATCCGTTATCAAGTTTCCAAGCTCCGTTTCATTTGCCCGAACACTGTCATCACCTGGCTTATCTTGACGTGGATTGATCAATTCCTTCATTGCTACTGCACCGGTTTCTTCGTTCATCTTCTCTTCGATTTGTTGCTTGTACTTTTCCATAACCGGTATAGCTTCTTCATCAGGTTCATAGTTAGCTACTTTTAGTAATTCACCTGCATACGTAATAATTTCACCATTTTCATTAAACGATACATCAACAGTTCCCAAGTATTTACCATAATCTCCTGCTTGTACAATAATTGTAGGTGCCTTGTTGTTGCCATTTACATCTCGATCTATAACTATTGGTTCTTTAAGTTCAGAATGAGAATGCCCGCCAACAATGACATCAATTCCTTCAACCTCTTGAGCTAAACGCAGATCGTTTCCGACATCTGGAGTACTATCAAACCCTATATGATTGACAGCAATCACCTTGTTGATCCCTGCTTCTTCAAACTCTTGGACAGCTTTTTGAGCTGCCACCTTAAAATCATTAAATTTCACTTCCATAGGATTAGCAATATGAATCGTATCTTCCGTTGTTAACCCGAAAATCCCAATTTTTTCACCGTTAACAACTTTAACTATGGAATTGTATATTTCACCGTTGTTCGGCGTTTGAACGAGTGATGCATTTGTTTCATAACCCTTCATGAATGGATCCCCTGAAAAATCAATGTTTGTACCAAGAAACGGAAAATCAGCACCAGCTACAAATTCTGATAAGGATTTATGGCCATTTTCCTTTGCACCTAGGTCAAACTCATGGTTTCCAAATACCATTGCATCAATGTCCATCATGTTCATTAATTCGAGATCTGCCTGCCCTTTAAATTCATTGAAATAAAGCGTGCCAGAAAAAACATCTCCACCGTGCAATAAAAGCGAATCTGGTCTCTTTTTACGTACATCTTTAATCGCTGAAATCATATTCGGATAGTTTTCTACACGTGCATGTGTATCATTCAAATGCATTATTGATAAATTAAATTGATGTAAATCAATCTGAGCTAATATCGGATCATGATCACTCACACGTCCATGCATATCTGTAAAATCTGCGTTCACATGAAGTACATCTACTTCAGTCGAAATTCCCAAATGATTGGAAACGAGTATATGATCCAATACTTGTGAGTTTCCTTGATAAATATACGTATACCGCTCTTTCGCCGGAAGTTTTTCCATAAGATTTATGAGCTCAGATCCTTGTAACGCTTGTAGTGGTTTGGAAAACTCAAAGTCATTCATATCTCCAAGAACAACAACATTTTCATACGGATTGTCCTGTTTAATGTCCTTTACAAACTGATTGACGAGTTTGGCCAATTCGATACGCTGAGGTTCACTTCCTAATACAGGTGGCTGATTTTTTCCAAAGGCACCATCATCGCCACGTTTTGAATTGAAATGATTTGCAATAACGACAACACTTTCACCTTTAAACTCAAATTGTGCCGCTAATGGCTTTCTTGTGTCAGAAAGTGCTGGATGCGTTGGTGAAATACGTCCTGGATTTAGTGTAAGCTTACCATTCGTATAGTCTACGGATTGCGTAGCTGTTCCTTCTATGCCTTCCATCAATTGTACACGATCAGAATTGTATAAAAATCCTACACGGATATTACCGTCCGGTGCTCCCCCATCCTTATTATATTCAGGGTTAATATTAGTATAATCGTATGTTGGTCCACCTTGCTCTCCTATTTCGGAAATAAGACGTTTGTAGCTTTCAGAAGCGTCTGCATCATTTGGACCTGCACTTCGGCCGTTATTGTCCATAACTTCCACTACACCGATAATATCCGGACTATTCATATCCTCTACAAATGCTCTTGCAATATTTTTTGCTTTTGCTGCTGGTGTTTCTGACACATTCGCCGAGAAATTTTCTACGTTATACGTTGCTATACTTAACTTATTTTCATCTTTAGTAATATTCGTTCGCTGTGGCTCTGTATTTCCTTCTTTAAAAGCTGCTTGTACATCCTGTAGATCTGCATATACTTTGTAGTTACCAAAGCCATAATTCACAACACCTGTAACCGGATTAGTAAATTTGTCCCCAGTTTTAACAGCAAAGTCTCTGGCAGTTTGATTTGGATGCAGCTTGAATTGAATGGACTGGGCATTTGGGCCGTTTTCCGTTAATCGGATACCGCCATTAATCGTTTGATTTTCTGGTGAAAATTCTTCGGTCATAACAACGAGATCTCCATGTTGCTGTGGTGCAACTGCTTTTGAAGGTGCAACTTCGACGCGCATCCCTTCAATGCTCTCCCAAAAATCTATTGCATACTGATCCGGTTCAAACACGTCAAGCCCATTTTCACCAACGATAGCTGATGGAATATCGCTAGACGTTATTTTAATAGGTTCAGGTAGCTCTACATTGCTTTCTTTTATCGTTATGCCACCGCCATGATCATTACGCGCATTGATTTGCGTTATTGACAGGTCGGTTTTATTTCTGTCGGAATACCCATCTATATGGTATTCATCCACTTTACCAGTTACCTCAACAGAATCTCCGACTTCTACACTATCTTGATTCCCTGTATAAACGACAATGCCTTCAGAAGTTTTCGGATTTCCATCATATTCGTTCTCTGGTGTTTGCATGTGGAAGTAGTTAGATCCCCTAATTTCGTACTTATAGGTAACAATCCCTCCAACGTTTTCCACGATTTGGCCTTTTAGTGGTGATAAATGACTTTCCCCTTGAATATGGTGAATTTTAATGCCCTCATCCGCTTCGTATACAGAGTAAGCGAATGAAGATTCATCACTTCTTTGCATTCCTTCTTTTTCGGCAATTGCTTTAATAATTACATCCTGATTAACAAGGATCGGTTCCTTGTATAAAGTTCCATTATCTCTAGGATTTGTTCCATCGACGGTAAAATAGATCGTAGCTTCGGGGGTTGATGTAGTAAGCGTAACCTTAGAACCAGATGGAATAACTCCCTCACCAGGGGTAGCAATTACGGATTGTACAACAGAGGAATCTGCGACGATATCGGATGAATTTCTAGGTATGATTTGATATTCTTCCTCAAACTGACTTACAATCCCTGTAATGGATTCATAGGTTATATTTTCTTGCATTCCAAGAGTATTGTTCTCATCTCGAACAATAAACGTATGCCCTAGTGCATCCTCAGCAACATAATTTATTGAATTACCAATACCTATTGCATCAGTAAGTTTAACATTTTCTACAACAGCTAATTTTGACTGGTGATTATTCAAGTCAGAACCATTTAATAAAATCGGTTCTGGCACGCCAACGTTAGACACTTCATCTTCTATGATCGCATTTTGTAGTTGAAGCAATCCTTTATACGTATCCAAATTTCCAGTTACTGTAATTTCATCACCTAGGTCAATGTTAAGTGTCGGTGGACGAATGGCGATAGCTGCTGCATCATCCTGAATGTGGATTGTATTATTTAATTTCGCTGTTACGATACCTTTTGTTTTTACTTCACCTGTTCCTTGGTCCCTTGCTTCAGCAATCGTTTTTAAATCTAACTCTGGAACAGGCTCATTTGAAACAAATACAATTTCTGATGGGCCTTTCAATCCGTTATGGTTACTAAAATAACCTTCTAAAGTGCCCGTAACAACGACCTCTTTGCTAAGGTTTTCTGGATTAGACTGTAACCCAAAATTGGCACGATAATCAGTCGTTAACTGGACGTAAAGCATATTATCCGTATTTGTTTCACTCGGATCATCGGCTATTGCAAAGTTATAATCATTATTAAAAGTAGCTGGATCATTTGATACACTATTTGCATCTTTGACATGGCCAACGATAAAGCCTTGAATCATTTGTTCGCTGCCATCATTATTGAGTGAAATGGCTTCTGCAACAGATAACGCTTGTGTTGAAGAAGCTGCCTTTCCTGTAAGCGGTGCAGCTGCTGGAGTAAATAAACTTAGTAAAAGAACAAAAATCAACATCATGCTATAATACTTTTGCATTGTTTTTACATGCATTTTTGTCTCTCCTTAAAGGCTTATTTATCCCTTGATCGATGAAACCAGTATGTAAATATTCGTAGTCAGAGCTCTCGCACATTTCACAGATTAGAGATATTGATTATCCAATCTTCTACTACAACATGGTATACGATCCTATTTTTAAAGTCTGCACCCTCACCACCCTTATAAAATATACGACGTATGTACTTACTTTTAAAATAGTGTATTGCCCATATATTGTCAACTAAATTTTGGTAATATTGCGTAATTTTAACATTTACAAATACATTTCTTTATACACCTCATCGTCTACTTCTATACCGTATATATCGCTTTTCTTAGTGAAATCTACACATACTACAAATTTCAAAAGCTATCAAGCAGGCTTTGTTCTAAATATATTTTATGTTACCATTGGATTTGGCTTAACTAGGCATTATGGCGGAAAACAACCGCCTGGAGTACAAAAACAGATATAACAAACCGCGACTTTTCACGTAATACATATTAGTTTAAATGGATAGCAGGAAGGTACAATATTTTTAAAAAAATAACGCCTTAACAAATATTAGGGGGATAACAGGATGAAAAGCAATTGGACAGTTACAATTGGCATACTGCTTGCAACATTTAGTTTATTAACAGCGTGTGGCAATCCATCAGAAGACTCTTTTACTGAACAGTACAATCAAATTTCCAAAGCGAATTCTAGTCCGAGTGAAGCATATGAACCATCAAATAAAGGGACTCCGACCGTAACACAGAACAGTGAGCAAATTGAAGAAAGTAAGGACAAGGACAACTCTAAACCAGATGAAACTGAGGCAAGTTCGAACCCATCACCTGTAACCACTACGGAAAAAACATCAATAGAATCAAATAATAGTAACAAGCAAGAAAGCAAAAAAGAGGATTATCTCAAAAAGCTTAATGATTTAGAACAAACAGATAAAAATTCAGCTACTGCCCAATCAACAAAGGAAATGGAGCTTCAAGAAGCAGAACGGTATAAAAATTGGGACATAGCTTTGAATGAAATATATGGCGTACTAAACGAGCAGTTAACTCCGGAACACATGGATACATTAAAAGATGAACAACGTAACTGGGTAAAGAAACGGGATATACGTGCGAAGGAAGCATCACTAAAATATGAAGGAACTTCAGCAGAAGCTTTGGAGTACGTAGCAACGCAAGCAAGTATTACAAAAGACAGGTGCTATGAGTTAGTTGCTAAACATATGAAATAACGCTAGCGCATGGACTTTGATTGTATAAAATTAACTTGATGGCGAAATGAATATTTCACCATCTTTTTTTGAATTGAAGCAACTTTTTTAACAATAAATATCGACGCAGTTTATTATAAATGTTGTATAGCCGGGTAAAATAATCTTCTAGAAAAATACTCTTAGCGACATAGGCAATACTATTTAGCAACATTTTTGTCTTTAAATAATGAATTCTGTAATTGTTTTTTGAACAAATTTTAAAGAAAAAAGTAGATTCGGATGCTTTTAGACAATTGCGCGAGTTAAGTTTATTGAAGAACGGATTACAGGTCAGATACAATTAATACGAACGCTATTAACAAAGGAGATATTCAACATGGTTAAGCTTGATGGTAAAATTGCCCTCATTACTGGTGGTGCTGGTGGTATAGGAATGGGTATAGCTACAGCATTTGTGAAAGAAGGTGCTACAGTAGCAATTGTTGATTTAAATCAAGAAGCTGGAGATAAAGCAGTAAAGGAATTGCAGGAATATAAAAAAGATTCTACGTTTATTCAAGCAAACCTTGCCGAGCACACGAAATTAAAAAACATCGTGGACCAAGTTATTTCTAAATATGGTAAGTTAGACGTCGTTGTTAATAATGCGCATGCATCGAAAATGGCATCGATTGAAAACACAACAAAAGAACATTTAGATTTGTCCTTTAACACCGGTTTTTATCCGACTTTTTATCTAATGCAAGCCGCGGTACCTTATCTAAAAAAATCAAAAGGACATATTATTAACTTTTCATCTGGGGCTGCAATTAACGGGCACGCCAATCAAGCAAGCTATGCAGCTGCCAAAGAAGCAATTAGAGCAGTAACAAGAGTTGCTGCCAATGAATTTGGACCATTTGGTATTAATGTTAATTTAATTTCCCCTATCGCTAATTCACCTGGGGTTAAAGCGTGGAAAGAACAAGAACCAACTTATTATCAGCAAGTATTAGACGGCATTCCCATGGGACGTTTTGGCGATCCTGAAAACGATATTGGTAAAGTTGCGGTATTCTTAGCTAGTGAAGACAGTACTTATATTACTGGACAAACGATCATGGTTGATGGTGGCGCACTTAAGTTAGTTTAAACTTAATAAAGAGAAGTATTAACATAATACGAGAAAAGGATTGAAAGATAAATGACAAACAATTTAATAAGTAAAAAGGAAATAAAAGAGCTAGTTTTAAATGCACTACACTTTCGGCACGCAACGAAAGAATATGATAAAGAACGTAAAATAAGTGAGGAAGATTTCAACTTTATTTTAGAAGCAGGAAGACTATCGCCTAGCTCACTTGGCTCAGAGCCTTGGAAGTTTATCATCGTCCAAGACCATGGTTTAAGAGAAAAAATAATGCCTGTTGCTGCTGGAGCAGTTGAAAAACTAAAAACTGCTAGCCATTTTGTTATCATCCTTTCCCGTAAAGGAGTTCGTTACGATTCTGAGTATTTATTGAACCATATGAAAACCGTTCAAAACTTTCCTGAAGATATGTTAGAAATGATTAGCGAACAGTATAAGTATTTTCAACAAGGGAGTAATATTTTAGAAGATGAACGCGCATTAGACGACTGGTCTGCAAAGCAAACGTATATTGCACTTGGAAATATGCTCACTGCCGCTGCGATGATTGGTATTGACTCTACTCCGATGGAAGGATTTAATCCAGAAAAGCTAAATGCTTTACTTGCAGAGGAAGGCTTGCTAGACACTGATGCCTATTCTGTTGCTGTTTTAGCTGCATTTGGGTACCGAAAAGAAGACCCAAAACGAAGTAAAACAAGAAAATCATTAACAGAAATTGTAGAATGGGCGTAATATTACATTTTTCAAATGAGTTTAAAAAAGTTAGCATGTAAGTCATCGATCGATGCTTTACATGCTAACTTTCAAATAGTTTTCATTTACATAGCACGAGTAATTTGTTCTATACTTAAGTGAATTTCACAATAGTTAAATCCTTATTTAATAATCTATTTTTATGCAAGTTTTTTAACCTGAATGAATTTCATAATTCCAAGCCCTTGCAAGGCAAGGGTTTGAAAACTAAAAAAAGTATCTCCCAACGTACAATGCATCCAAATTAGCAGTTGGTCGAATTAATACAGCATTCAACCAATAAACACAGGCTGCATAGCAACACCAACTCGTCTGTGTGGAATCCGGATCTACGCAGACTCCTGCAGGAAAAGCAACAGCCGTAAATCCATTTTAAAAGTTTTGGGAAAAACGTTTAAAATTAGTTGAGGCGTTGCCTGCGGAAAGCGGAGTGGATCCGGATGGAACACAGCAGCCACCAATCTAGCTTTAAATTTTTAAGTGGATGTTAAAATTCTGTTCTTTAATGATTTTTTAAAAATGGCAATTATGAAATTGACTCAGCCTACATAGAAACAACGCATTTCCCCCTAGCATGTCTTGTTTCTGTTTTCTCAAGTGCTAGTAGAGCTTCGTCAAAATGATATATTTGTTCGATCACAAGTTTTATTTTACCAGTAACAAGGTACGTAATAAGTTCCGTTATCGCATCTTCCATACTTAATTGATGCTGTAACTGTTGGACAGAAATTTGTCTTTCTGATTTGATCTGATCACCTGACACAGTAACTACTTTGCCACAATCTTTAACAACATCCATGCTATCTATACTTGTGCCTGGATGTATAGCTAAAGCCGCTTCTACTCCTTCTGGAAACCAATGTTTCACTGCTGCTTTCCAATGAAGGTTTGTGTAGTCAACTGTTTTATCAGCTCCGAGAGCTTTCATATACTTATGGTTCTTCTTTGATGCAGAACCAATCACACGGATACCTTTATTCTTCGCCAATTGAATAACAAGTGATCCAACAGCTCCTGAAGCACCTGCAATAAATAAGGTATCTCCTTTTTTCACCTCCAATGTTCGCATGCTTTCAATTCCTGTTTTACCTGCAACTAAAAGCGCTGCTCCTTCTTCAAAATCCATTGAATCAGGCAAAGGGTATAGAGAATTACAGGGCACTGCAACATATTCCGCCCAACTCCCCCCCTTTAACTGTAAGCTACTGCTTACAATAACACGATCGCCAACTTGAAACTTTCGCACGAGTGTACCTTTTTTTACAATAATACCAGCCCCTTCTATCCCAATTGGATATGGAAATGTTGCGTTTTGCGGAATAAAGTATCGATCATGGACACCTACCCCGAAGGCTTTGATCTTTACAAGTACTTCATTGTCAGCAATTTGAGGTATTTTTACTTGCGTTAATTCTACTCGATCATTAGCACGCTCTGTCCTAACATATGCCCGCATCATGGTCATTTTATCTACTCCCCTTTCTATATATTATGTCGCGTCACGCATATGCTGCTTATTATCTTTTGCTGAAACCAACGGGATCGCCCTAATAAACATTGTTACAATAACAGCCATAAGCATGATTATAGCTCCTGCTAAAAACGTAGTCGTTAATGCATCACTAAACACATTTCTCATCGTTTCAATCATTTCATTCACAAAAGGAAGCGATTCTGCAGGCATTTGTTGTTGAAATTGTTCTAATTTTGGTTCATCCAATAGTAATTCAGGATTCATTAATTCCCCCATTTCAGCTGCTTGCTCAATCGAATGTTCTCCAAAATTTAATGAGTTATCTACAGAGAATGACTCTTTCATTCTTGTTGCCATTGTAGAACTCATGATGGACCCAAGAATTCCGATCCCAATTGTATTTCCCAAGTTGCGAAATAGTTGAGAAGAAGCAGATGCGACTCCTAATTCCTTTAATGGAACAGCATTTTGAACAATTAAGGAAAAGACTGGCATGCTAACACCTAGGCCAACTCCAATTACACATAGAAATAGAATCATTAAATATATCGGAGTATTTATTGAAATAAAATAAAGCATTAATATACCGATCGTCGTTATAGTTAACCCAGTGATTGCCATTCCTTTATATTTCCCAGTTTTTGTCATGAGTTGACCTGCAAATGCTGTCGCAAAAACCATTACAATGGACATTGGCATCATCATGTATCCCGATCCACTAGGGGAAATCCCTTTCACTCCCTGAATAAAGAAAGGCGCATAAATCATTATCCCCATCATACCTGCGCTTAATAAGAATAAGCCAATATTCGAAAAAGTAACGATATCATTTTTAAATAATGATAGCGGTAAAACGGGAGATTTGACGTTCGATTCGGTAATCACAAATGCAATAAGACCAAGCACTGTTACGACAAATAACCCAATAATTTGCCATGATGTCCATGCGTATTTATCTACTCCTTCACCAGCAATACTAAAAGCTAGTAATAAGGATACGATCGTAATTGTTAAAAAAGTCGAACCTAAATAGTCAATAGTCTCACCTTCTCTACGCGGTACTTTAGGAAAGAGTACTGCGATCATACTAAATGCAACGATTCCAAGCGGAAGGAAAACCCAAAAGATCCATTGCCAGTTTAGATGATCGATAATATACCCACCCATTAATGGACCGAGCACACTTGATATTCCGAACACGCCACTCATTAACCCTGTCCACCGTGCTCGCTCCCGTGGTAAATACAGGTCTCCTATTGCTGTAAACGAAGTAGACATTATTATACCTGCCCCAAACCCTGTAATACCTCGAAACGCAATTAGCTGAAATATATTTGTAGATAGTCCAGACAAAAATGCACCTAATGTAAATAAGCCAATACCCGCCAATAAGAAAGGTTTCCTTCCATAAATATCTGATAATTTTCCGACAAGAATGGATGCAACAGTCATCGTTAACAAATAAATTGTTATCATCCAAGTAAAGTAATCCATCCCACCTAACTTAGCAATAATGCGTGGCATAGCAACCCCTATAATTGTCTGATTAATTGATGAGAAAAATATCCCAACCATGATCGCTATCATTATTGTTATCTTTTTCTTTTCTGTTAAATGCATCATGCGTCATATTCCTTTCGAATACCATCTATGTTTTTTGATGCTTGTCTAAAAACAGCAATCATTCTTTGCAGATCAGTATTTGATACATGATTAAAGACTAATTTCGTTGTTTTCCTTCCCTCGTTCTGTAATTCCTTGAGTGATACTCTTCCTTTTTCTGTGATTTTCAAGTACACTACTCTACGATCTTTTTCATCACGAACACGATCGATATACCCATTCTCTAGCAATCTATCCGATGCGATGGTGACAGCACCTGGAGTAAGCTTCAAGTATTCAGCTATTTCTGACATCCGCTTTGGGCCATTTCGTTCCAGTAAAAATAATATATACGATTGTGAACCTGGAAATCGTTTGTTAAATATTTTCTTCCATAAATGGCTCATATCTTTCGAAATATCCCAAAACAGCTTTTCAAATTCACCAAACACATCTTCTTTATCTATACTCAATTCATTCACCTCTCATTAGTTTTATTAACTAAATAATTTAATCGTTAAAGCATTTTATAGTATAACGCTACGTTTATGATCGAGTCAAACGTTTTGTTTCATTTATCCTCTAGTAATTATTATTATCGCCCATATGTGAGCTACTTCTTTCAGTGCAAAAGTAAATTCATATACTCCAATATCTAATCGCATTAATTTTAATTTTCACAAAAAAAGAGCTCCATCATCAAAATTCGATGACTGAACCCTTTATAGCGTATTCATCGCTAGCTTATCTACCCTCTAATTTCATGTATTAGATTCTCTCTTTAATCCCCAACATAGTTAAGCTGCTTTTTCATTTGCAAAATATAAAAATTGACTTCTCACAGGCTTAGCTCTTAATATATTGTTCCATATACTAAAGTGCAACCACTTTTCTACTAAACTATTTTTTAAAAACTTTATTTGCCAATACAGTGAATAAAAAGGCACTAATAAGTGAACCAATCATTGCAATTACAAGGCCGATAGCATTTGACGATGCAAATGGTGCAACAAAAGTTGGCAAATACGCTGTCCCTCGAACATTAAAGAACCCTACGAGCATGCCCCCAATACCTGCGGATATAATTGCACCTGCAAACACCTTTTTGTTCGAAAACATAAACGGATAAGCGGACTCCACAAATGTCCCGAATCCCATATTAATTAAAAATCCCGGTGTTGCAATGGCGGCTTCCCCTTTATCACGTGGAAAAATAATATTTGCTAAATTTATACCTGCTGCCACAACGACTAAAGACACCATATCAACTGCACCTAAAAAGCTTGCACCTGTTTGTTCCATTTCTAACAACACAATTGGTAAAATTGCAGCGTGATAAATTCCAGCTAAAATAGCCGGCCAAATAAGTAAACCTGCGATTGCACCCGCTAATATCGGATTGAATGCTATCGCTTGCTCGATAATTAATTTAATAAAATCACCAGTCATTAAAGCAAACGGTGCTAAAATAAAGTACACGAGTAATCCTGATAGGAGACCAGAGATTCCACCTGCTACAATATTAACTGTCGTCATTGGAAATTTCCATTGGACACATTTCATAAACAAAAACTGGACGAGCAAACCTGCTACAATACCAGCTACTATTCCACCAATAATCCCTCCATCGATTGCCATTGAACCAGCAATAATTCCCGCAACAATCGATACTTCATCTAAATCAGAAACTTGCTTAGCAGCAATCGCTGCTAATACGACTGGTAAGGCTTTTAACGCTATTCCAAATACATCATCCAAACCGGAAAACATCGGAATTTTACTTAATGCTAGTATTAAAGCCATTGCTATAAAAGCAGGTAAAGAGGCCATCATAATTCCACGGATATTAATTCGTTTAAACGGGTTTTCATTCAAATTTCCGGACTTACTCACGTTCGTAAAAGCAGGTCGATATTTAATTCCCCAATATTTTGCTAGAGAAGACACAAAAGAAACTGCCCGCGTACGATTCGTCGTTCCTGTCGTACCTGAAGTTGAAATAACGTTAGCGCCTTTTGAGCTAACAATGGCCATTGATGTGCCACCTGTTCCAACGATTGGAATACCTTTCTCAACTGCCGCTTGAATCGCTCGTTTATTTGCTTCCTCTGGTGCACAACTCATGAGGACCAACCCGTCAATTTCATCGTTTAATATTTGTGTTGCGATCTGTTCATCTGTGTCGGTTGCTAAGTTATTAATCTCTTGTAAAGGTCTTTGATCACTTTTATAAATTTCGTTATTTTCATACGTATAAAGGATTGCAGTTGTAGAAGTCTTTACTGCATCCATTGTTGTGTTAGCGCCTATAAATTGAATTGCCGTTACATTAATTGCAGCCGTTTCACATTGAATAATAATCTCATTTAATAGTTTAGTTGGATATTTCCCGCCTAAATTAAATAGATTTCCACCACTGCTTCCTAGTATTGCTATATTCTTCATGTTGTACACTCCCTAAACATTAAAAAAATGAGTTCTTTCACACACATTAATACTTTAACACTTTATTATAATATAGTAACATAGAATAAATTACAATACGTTTCTGCTTTTTATTGCTAAATTTTCTTTATTTCGTCAATTTTTTTCTTATTCTTTACTAGAATTAAAGCGTTTGTATTACGTATGAGTAAAATGTTTGTGGAGGAACAGATGCACGAATCTAACTAGATAATATGTGATCAATTTTACTTCGAACGATATACACATGAATAACACCGTTGATTTTCACTGCAGGTGAATGCTTTCCGCGGGCACGGCTTCAGCCTCCTCGAAAAGCGCAGTGTATATCTACTGCGGTCGGTAGGAAGCAATACTAATATTAACGAATACAAAGAGAGGTTTTTTAACTTCTTAAAATAACACCCACAAATACGTGACTCAATCTTTGTATTACTGCACTTTTTCCATTTGCCTTATAACACGTACAATAAAGTTATGGAATCGTAATTTCAATCATTACAAAAATTGAATATTATTACACGGTTAATTAAACCGAATAGACAATGCAGCACATACATCAATTTTTAAAATAAAACACGTCCTAAAGCAGTTTAACTACTTTAGGACGCTTACACATAACAATTAATTCGCCTACTATAACTTACAAACGTCAGTTGACGTAGAACCTGATATAGGGAATCCAAAAAGATCGTTCTTTAGACTTCCTTTTAAAAGAAAAATGATCATCTTCTTCCCGATTATTTATTGCAATAGCACTCGATAGATCATTTTTAATTTAAATACTTTTTCATATACATCTTAGTTTCATCGTTACCTACTTGAATCCACCCTTGCTTTTTGTAAAATAATACATTCTCGGTAAATAAAATATGCGTAGTCAAATTAATTTCAGAATACCCTTTTTTTACTACCTCATTTTCAACAAAGCTTAATAAAGCCTTTCCTAATCCTTTATCTTGATAGTCCGGATGTATTGCGATATTAGCAAGTGATGCATGCTCTTTTTCAAATACTATTATCACGCCTGCAATTATGTTGGTGTTATATTCAACTACCCAAACTGGAAAAGAAGCTATTTCATCTTTGTAATTCACACGCATTGGAGGGAGTGTTTCGACATTAACTCGATCTGCATATTTTGAGTAAGCTGAATGCATACATTGTTCAAGACTTTCTGCATCCGTCAACTTCGCTTTTCTTATCGCGTACTTATCCATTACTTTATAAACTCCACTTCACATAATTTTCTAGATACTATACGATCTAAGGTATAATCCTATTCAACGGTAACTGATTTAGCTAAATTTCGTGGTTTATCTACATCACAGCCTCTATGCAGCGCAGCATAATAGCTCATTAACTGCAATGGCACTATAGCTACTAACGGGGTGAGCAGTGAGTGTACACGTGGAAAAACGAACCGATCGCCAGCTTCTTCTAACCCTTCCATCGAAACGATACACGGATTTGCCCCACGGGCGACAACCTCTTTTACATTTCCACGAATATTTAAGCTAATTTCTTTTTGCGTATTAAGAGCGACAACAGGAATACCTTCCTCAATCAATGCAATCGTTCCATGCTTTAATTCTCCACCTGCAAAGCCTTCTGCCTGAATATAAGAAATCTCTTTTAATTTTAGCGCCCCTTCCATACTAATGTAATAATCCATATTTCGTCCGATAAAAAAAGCACTTCGTGTCGATTCGAAAAAATCCCTAGAAATTTGTTCAATATCTTCTTTTGCATCCATTATCGTTTGAATTGCATTGGCACATACAGAAAGTTCGTTTTTTATATTTAAATCAATCGATTGCCCACGTTCATCAGCCGATACGAACGCAATGATAGAAAGTACGGCAATTTGAGCTGTATATGCTTTTGTTGACGCAACAGCTATTTCAGGACCGGCATGTAATAACAACGTATGCTCTGCTTCTCGTGCAAGCGTTGATCCTGCAACGTTCGTTAAAGAAATGGTAGGATATCCTAAATCTTTTACCTTCACAAGTACTTGCCGGCTATCTGCTGTTTCTCCCGATTGCGAAATAAATAAGAATAACGGCTTTTCCGATAGAAGTGGCATATTATAGCCAAATTCACTGGAAATATGAACTTCTACAGGGATGCCAGCAATTTTTTCAAAATATTGTTTACCTATTAGTCCCGCATGATAGCTTGTTCCTGCGGCAATGATATAAATACGATCCGCTTCATTTAATGCTTTACGAATGGCAGAAGGAAGTGTAAATTTCCCTTGGTCATTTTCATACATTCGAATAATCTTCCGAATAACACTCGCCTGTTCATCCATTTCCTTCATCATATAATGTGGATATATCCCTTTCTCCATATCATTTATATCAATTGTAGCAGTAAAAGGCTCGCGTTCTATTTGCATACCATCTATCGATTTAATTTCCATACGATCTTTACTTAAAAGCACAATTTCTTTATCATATATTTCTACAAATTGATCCGTCACATGCCGCATTGCCATTGTGTCAGAAACGACAACATGAAACTTATCTCCTATCCCTAGTAATAAAGGACTTTTATTTTTTGCTACAAAAATCGTGTCTGGGTCATTTTCATCCAACATTGCTATCGCATAAGAACCTTTGAGTAAAGATAGTGTGTGACTAAACGCCGCTTCAGTAGTCATTCCCTCTAAAACAAATTTTTCTATAAGCTGTGCAATAACTTCCGTATCTGTATCGGAAATGATTGAAACATTATCCAAAAATGCTTGTTGTAACAAATGGTAGTTTTCAATTACACCATTATGAACGAGCGTAAAGCGACCTGAAGCACTTTGATGTGGGTGTGCATTCACCTTATTCGGCACTCCGTGTGTAGCCCAACGTGTATGACCAATTCCAGTTGTTCCTTGTAACGATTCAGTTACTGCTGAACGTAAGTCGGCAATACGGCCTTTCTCCTTGACGACAGTAATTCCTTTTTCATTACTTAAAGCAATACCTGCCGAATCGTAGCCCCGATACTCTAATTTTTCCAAACCTTTAAGCAAAATATCCTTTGCTTCGTTTTCTCCAATATAACCTACAATGCCACACATATAACCCTCTCCTACTGCTTATTTGCGTTACGAACGCATGTAACCGGGTAATAGAATCATCGCCTTTTTACTCTTTTGTCCGCCTGATTGCTCAAACGATTTACAAGTAAAAATAACAATCGGACGATAGCGATCGGGAGGCATCCGCCGAACCGTTCGATACTCCTCCACCTCGTCTGCTGAAAATAAAAGCCGATTTTTTTCAGCACTGGCGCTTTTTATTTTTTTCCTTTTTTAACGTGTGTACTTTCCTCCTTTTTACACGATGAAAAAACTTACACACATTTTATCATAACTAAATCAAAGGATAAAACTTTAATTATTTAAGTTGTTTTTTACGACAATAGTTATGCTATTTGCCAACTAACTGAATTTATTCAAAAATGTATGAAGCTGACTGATATGACATATGCTTCTATATGTATGCGCAGTTGTTGATAAGTGTAACGAAAACTTACTCATTTCACACTTTACATTAAATGTTAAAAAATGATACAATAAATCGTTAATTATATACGAAATTTAAAGGAGAGTGGTTTGATGAAGAATTACACAAAGGAAGACATCCGAAGATTCGCTCAAGAAGGAAATGTAAACTTTATTCGTCTGCAATTTACTGATATTTTAGGAACGATTAAGAATGTGGAGATTCCCATCAGCCAACTCGATAAAGCGCTCGACAATAAAATGATGTTTGACGGTTCTTCTATTGAGGGATTTGTTCGTATTGATGAATCCGACATGTACTTAATTCCCGACTTAAATACGTGGATGATATTTCCATGGCCTTCTGGAAAAGGGAAAGTTGCACGTATGATTTGTGATGTATCTCTTTCGAATGGTTCACCGTTTCCAGGTGACCCACGTGGGAACTTAAAAAGAATTTTGAAAGAAATGGAAGAATTAGGATTTACTGATTTCAACCTCGGTCCAGAACCGGAATTCTTTCTATTTAAATTAGATGAAGATAAAAAGCCTACAATGGAATTGAATGATCATGGTGGTTACTTCGACTTAGCACCTGTTGATCTCGGTGAAAATTGCCGACGTGATATCGTATTAGAGTTAGAAGAAATGGGCTTTGAAGTAGAAGCATCTCATCACGAGGTAGCACCAGGCCAGCATGAAATTGATTTTAAATATGCCGATGTACTAACAGCTTGTGACAACATTCAAACGTTCAAGCTTATTGTAAAAACAATGGCTCGTAAGCATGGATTACATGCAACCTTTATGCCTAAACCACTTTTTGGTATGAGCGGATCTGGCATGCATTGCAATGTATCTCTCTTCAAGGACGGAGAAAATGCCTTTTATGACAAGAATAACGATTTACAACTGAGTAATACGGCGTATCAATTTATGGCAGGAGTACTTGAGCATGTTCGTGGCTTCACTGCATTGACAAATCCTACTGTCAATTCATATAAGCGGCTCGTTCCTGGCTATGAAGCACCTTGCTACATTGCTTGGTCTGCACAAAACCGCAGTCCACTTATTCGTATAC
Organism: Virgibacillus sp. W0430; assembly: GCF_051846935.1. Classification (NCBI taxonomy): domain Bacteria; kingdom Bacillati; phylum Bacillota; class Bacilli; order Caryophanales; family Bacillaceae; genus Virgibacillus; species Virgibacillus sp. W0430. The sequence continues at coordinate 69,112 of NZ_JBPYCS010000011.1, read as the reverse complement.
CAGCATCTAGAGGAATAAGCACGAGAATTGAAGTACGATCCGTTGATTCGGCTGCTAACCCATATTTAGCGATGGCTGCTATTTTAAAAGCAGGTCTTGACGGTATTAAGCGAGAGCTCACACCGCCAGCATCGGTAGATGGTAATATTTATGAAATGAAACAAGCGGAGAGAAATGAACGAGGAATTGAAACATTACCGACGGATCTCGACCATGCTCTAATTGCACTAAGTGAAGATGAAGTAGTTAAAGAAGCGCTCGGTACACACATTTTTGAAAACTTTCTTGGTGCAAAACAAACCGAATGGGAAAGCTATCGAATTAATGTTCACCCTTGGGAGCTTGAAAGATATATGAAAAGGTATTAAACAACAGAAAGGATTGTCTTTGAAGGAGGTATACTACTCCAAAGACAATCCTTTTTTTATTATAGAAATGTATGGAATTAATCCATTTTTGAAAAATCAAGATTCTCATTTATATAATCCGATGCATTCTCTTTAGTGATCGGACCTGTTCCACCATCAATATACTGTTCTACAGCTTCTCCGTTTGCAACTTTAACTGCCGTTTCTACTGCTAATTCCCCTAATTTAATAGGATCATTTAAAACTGTTGCATCAAAATTGCCTTCTTGAATTTGCTTAACAGCTTCCATTAAACCATCAATTCCAACGATATGAACATCTTCTAGCTTATTTGCTTGTTTTAATACTTGGATTGCTCCTAGTGCCATGTCATCATTATGTGCATATACTAAGTTCACGTCAGGATGAGCTTGTAAAAGGTCTTGCATAGATGAAACCGCTTTTGAACGAATATAATCGCTATATGGACCCTCAATGATCTCAATACCTTCTTCTTGCTCTACTATAGCATGAAAGCCATCGTGTCTTGCCATCATTACTGTACCACCTGCATCTCCTTGAAGCTCAATAACCTTACCATTGGCTTTTCCTTTTCCACCTAGTAGCTCAACAGCTTGTTCTCCAGCAATTTTCCCCATTTCTTCATTATCTCTACCAATATATGCCGTAACGTCTTGCTCTGTATTTCTATCAACTGTTATTACTGGAATACCAGCTTGTTCAGCCGCTTTTAATGATGGTGCTACAGCAGATGGATTAGTAGGGTTAAGTAACAATACATCGATGCCTTTAGTAATTAAGGACTGTATATCCGAATTTTGCTTTTCAATATCATTTTGAGCATCTATTACCTCTAAAGTAACACCTAACTCAACGGCCTTTTCTTGAGCGCCTTCAACTAATGAAATATAGAATGGTGATTCCAACGTTGGTTGAGAAAATCCAATTGTAATTTTTTCTTTCTCACCTTCTGTATTCTCACTACTAGAATCTTCGTTTGAAACGTCCTCTGATTCATTATTTGAACTACAAGCAACCAGCATGCCTAATAATAAAAGAAAGCTTAAAGTAAAAAAAATCTTTTTCATCATGATATTCCCCCAATTTTATTTTTCACACTCATTTTTTATTTGCAATATATTGATTCAATATAAGTGCAAATACAATAATTACTCCCATAAATATGGATTGGTAATAGGATGATAAACCCAGCAAGTTAAAAATATTAATAATCATACTCATTATTACTACGCCTATAAATGTTCCGCCAACACCCCCTTTACCTCCAAATAGACTCGTTCCTCCAATAACAACTGCAGCAATAGCATCTAATTCCATCGCCTGTCCAGCTGTCGGCTGTCCGACTGTTAACCATGCTGACATTAAAATGCCTGCCGTTGCCGCTGTAAGGCCAGAAATAATAAAAGTTATTGTAATATAGCGTTCAACCGGTATTCCTGATAATCTAGCAGACTCTGCATTGCCACCAATTGCGTATAATTTTCTTCCAACTGTAGTGTAACGCAATATAATAAAGGCGATTAGAGTTAAACCAATCCATATTACTGCTGGTACAGGTATACGACCGAACATATTTCCACCTAAGGCCTGAAAAGATGCCGGTAAATCATATATTGGTTTGCCATCTGTTGTTAATAAAGCTAACCCTCGTGCCGTTACCATCATAGCCAATGTTGCTATAAAGGCTGGTACTTTAAATTTTGTTGATATGGTACCTGTAATTAAACCAAGTAATGCACCAACAATTAAAGTTAATATTATAGAAATAATAGGATTTATTCCTTGTGTCAGCAAAAACGAAACTACCATTCCAGCTAGTGCTAAAATAGATCCTACTGATAAATCTATCCCAGCGACTAAAATCACAAATGTCATACCTATACTTATAATTCCTATGAATGCTGACTGCTGCAAAATATTAAGCAAATTTTGTGTTGTTAAAAACTTATCAGATACTAAGCTACCAATAATTACAAATAATAAAAATATAAAAAACAAATTATATTTTTGCAAAAAGACAAAGAATTTTGCTTGAATATTGTTTTCAACTGTTTCAATACGCTCCAATATAACCCCTCCTCTTTTACTTATTTTCCCGAAACAGCGCAATGGAGAATTTCAGATTTATACTCAGATGGTTGTGAAAATTCTTGAATAATTTGACCTTCATACATTACTAAGATCCGATCACAAACTGTCAATAATTCTTCTAGTTCAGATGAAGCAACGATAATACTAGTTCCTTTATGTTTTGCCAAATCTGTAATAATTGTATAAATTTCTTCTTTCGCCCCGATATCAATTCCTTGAGTAGGCTCATCAAATAACAATAATCTTGACTCATGGATAAGCCATTTGGATATGATTACTTTTTGTTGATTTCCGCCACTTAGATTGCGTACAATTACGTGCCCATCTTTTGTTTTTATTTTTAATTTATTTATTCCATCATTAACTGCATCCTTAACTTTTTTACCACTCATAAAAGTGTAAGTGGAAAATTTATTAAGAGATGGAAGAACTACATTATCTTGCACAGGTAGGTCTAAAACAATTCCTTCTGTTTTACGATTTTCGGGCACAAGTCCAATACCTAAGTCTACAGCTTGTTTTGGTGTAGCAATCCGATATTCTTTTTCATCTATTTCTATATGACCATTCGTTAATGCATCCGCACCGAATAGTGAACGTAGCAGCTCTGTTCTGCCTGCACCAACTAATCCATATAAGCCTAAGATCTCGCCCTTGCCTAATTCAAAAGAAATATTTTCAAGCTTTGAATTTGTAAAATTTTTCACCTTTAAAAATGATTCATTTTTAACCGAAATGACACTTTTATCTTTTCTTGTTATATTTCTACCTGTGATATATTTAACCAAGTCAGATTGATTTATGTTATCTATTTTATCTGTAATTACCCACTTCCCATTACGTAGAACGGTTAACCGATCCCCTATTTCGTACAACTCGTCTAGTTTATGTGAAATATAAACGATCGTTATGCCTTGTTGCTTTATATCGTTGATCACATTAAATAGATTATTAATTTCATTTTTAGAAAGCGCTGTAGAAGGTTCATCCATTATCAAAATCTTTGTTTCTAGGGCTAGCGCTTTTGCAATCTCAACCATTTGCTTTTTCCCCATGCTAAGATTACCAACCAATTCTGTAGGTGAAACGGTTACATTAAGTAAATGTAATAACTCTTGTGCTTTTTTGTTTAGTCTTTTCCAATTAATAAAACCATTTCTTTTTTGCAAATACGTACCTAAAAATATATTCTCAGCTACACTCAAATCCTCCACAAGGGATAATTCTTGATGAATTGTTGAAACTCCATGAACCTGGCTATCCATCGGAGATAAAAAATTTACTTCCTTGCCATCAATAGTTATGTTTCCTTTATCTTTTTCATAAACACCAGATAGTATCTTCATAAGCGTTGATTTACCGGCTCCATTTGCGCCAATTAAACAGTGTACCTCCCCTTTTGTTAGTGAGAAGGATACGTTATCCAGTGCTTTTACTCCTGGAAATTCTTTTGTTATGTTTTCCATTGTGAGAAGTGGAGTCATCTAATTAGTACTCCTCTCTAATTGTATTTTCCGCATAAATGGATTGATCAAATCGTTTAATTCCAAATAATTATTGAATAGCTTTTGATACTGTTTATTTCTATTAATGTCCGGTTCGAATGCCAGCTCTACTTTTGTCATTTGCTCAGAAGTCTCTACAATTGTTGCATGCTGATTTAAACCATATGCTGCAACGATTGCTGCACCTTTAACACTTGTTTCGTTGTCATCACTTAGATAAATTGGTGTATTTGAACAATCACTAATCATTTGCATTAATAAATGATTTTTACTTAACCCTCCACCAACAATGATCCTTTTTACAGATACATTTGTGTTTTCAATTGTTCGAATAACGTTTGTAGTTCCCAATGCTATTGACTCTAAAATTGCACGATAAATATGGTACTTCGTATGTGCAGGAGTTAAACCGATAAATGTTCCTTTAGCATATGGATCTCGATAGGGTGTACGATTACCATGCCAATGATCCAGAGCTAAAATGCCTTCGCTTCCAATTTCGATATCTTTAACGTGATCTTCCAATTCGTTATATATCTTTGCTTCATTTTTACCGTCATAGAACTCTTTCATAAACCACGTAATAATTGAGCCGGCTGATAGCTGTCCACCTTCTAGTAGCCAATAGCCATCCATTAGTGGTGAATCATAAGGCCCCCATAAGCCCTCTTGAAAAACAGGACGATTGTGATGAATTAAATGTACAAAGCTCGTTCCCGTAACTAGACTTAGATTTCCATGCTCCAATGAGCGAGAGCCGATCATTCCGATATGAGCATCTATACCACCTTGAAAAACAGGTACATTTCTTGGTATTCCTAAATCTTTTGAACAACTTTCAGACACAGTACCTATTAATTCACCTACTTTCAAGACTTTTTTTGGCCATGCACTTTCTATATTTTCTAGACCAATTTCTTTAAAAAAATGTGAATTAAATCCTCCCTTTGACTCGATAAAATTCCATTTACAGCTAGCATTACATTGGGAGGCCACTAACCTGCCTGTAAGCTTATAGTTAATCCAGTCTAATTGCTCAATGACATATCTATTTTTCATTTTTAAATTTTTAGCAAGCCATAATGATTTTGTAACCATCCACTCCATGGAAACCTTGCCGCCAGAATATTCCAATATCTCTCTCACTAGTGGATCATTGTTTTGGTTAATCTCGTCTTCTTCTAAAATATTTCTTTGATCCATCCAGCAGATAGCATTTTGAATAGGGTTTATTTCTTTATCTGTCAATAAAACAGTCGATGAAGTTGCACAAACAGATATACCTTTAACTTTTGAGAAATCTAGTTTCTTCTTTGTTTTTACAACACAGTCTTTAAGCGCACTCCACCAATCGTTAGGGTTTTGTTCAGCGTATCCATTTGAAAAATATTGTGTATCATAGCTTTGTCCTTCAATCGATACACACTGGCCATTTACATCGTAAATACCAAGCTTTAACGATTGAGTACCTAAATCAATGCCCATAACATAATGGTTATCTATGTTGTTCATACTAATCCTCCGGCAAAATAAGGATTTTATTAAAAACTAATTCTTTATGTTTTATTTTATTAAACACTTCAGGCGTCTCCGTTAATTTATAACGGTGTGAAACTATAGGATCTGTTTTAATTTTTTCTTCACCCATTAATTGAATCGAATACGTCCACTCTCCGCCAGGGAACGGGTTGGAAAACGAATTCCATGAACCATTTATTTGGATTTCGTTTCTTAATAACTTGTCAACTGCTTTTCTTGATAACGTCAGTTCACTATTGGAAATACCTAAAAATACAACTCTAGCAAGTTTTCCTGCAATTGAGACAGCAATATTCTGAGCAATAGGAGAACCTGATGTATCTATAACAAAATCTACTTGTATGCCTGAGAGAACGTCAATAGGATCTTCGTTCATCGAGTTAATTACCATATCTGCGCCTAGCTCTTTAGCTATTTCTAACTTTTCATCAAATATATCCATAGCAATTACTTTCTTTGCCCCCATTTGTCGAGCAAACTGAACCGCAAACAGACCGATAGCTCCTAACCCAATAACAACTGCAGTATCATCCGTTGCTAGTTTACCTCTCCATAAACCGTGGACAGCATTTGCTGCTGGGTCAACCATTGCACCCGCCTCATAGGTGACGTTGTTAGGAATCGCTAATAAATTTTTATAATCTACTTTTATGTAATCAGCCATCGCACCATCTGTTCTAGAACCATAGTAATTATAATCCTTACACAAAGAGTAATTGCCTTGCTCACAATACTGACATCTTCTACACGGTACTAATGGAGCTACTGTTACTCGATCGCCCTTTTTCCAACCCTTAACTGAACTATGACATTCTACAATTTGCCCTGCAAATTCATGACCTAAGGTTAGCCCTTCATAATAAGCACCTTTATTCAACGCTCTTGGAATATCTGAACCACAAATTCCTACCGCTTTTACTTTAATCAATACCTCATCTATGCTTAGAGATGGTATTTCTACTTCTTCAACTTGTATGTTTCCAGGTTCATATAACTTAACTGCTTTCACGTTATGATTCCTCCAATTTTAATAATAATCTTGCTAATGATTCATCAATGAATAATGTGTTTAAATATCCACCTTTGATTGCACCATAAACAGATCTCGTTTTATCTTGACCAATTGCCATAGCAATTGAATGCTGCTTTCTCTTAAGGGATTCCAGTTGTAAACCAATTGTTCTATCATTTAAATCAAGATCTACTAGATTTCCTTGTATATCAAAATATCTTGAACATATATCACCAACAGCGCCTTTTTCGATCAACTCGCTATATTCTTTTTCTTTAAAGTAACCACCTTTAAACAAAATATTTCTATACGAGGTCTTACCTATTCCAAATAAAGCTATATTGCAGCGACTGCCTAAATCAATTGTTTCACTAATACTCGAATCTTTTAATATAGCGTTTGCAATTTCTGCAGAATCAACAATTGTAGGGACAGAGAGTAAGTGAAACTCTGCTGAAAAAGATTTAGCGAATTTTTCTAAGAGCGCAATTGAACCAGTAGTAAAAGAATTCTTGGATATCCCACCATTTAATTGAACAATCTTAAAATTATCAATTTCCTTTGCCTTTAAATACTTCGTTACAGAATTTAAAGTAGTTCCCCATGATATTCCTAAAATATCTTCTGGATTGCATATGTCATACAAATATTTGGCTAACGCCTTTCCTACATCTTTCTTAATTAACTCCTCATCTTCAACATACGTTGGAGAAACAGATACCTTTTTTAATTTGTATTTCTCCTTAATTTCATTTTCAATATCCTCCATTGAATTCACAGGATATTGCACTGTAACCTTTACAATCCCTTTTTCCATAGCCGCTTCTAACATACGACTTATTGTTGGGCGTGAGTAATTTAAGTTTTCGGAAATCTGCTTTTGAGTAAGCCCTAATTCATAATACATTTTAGCTATTTTTATTAATTCATCATTTGAATACATAAACAAACTCCTATACACTGAAATTTTGTTCACTGTTGTTTTACTAATGTAAAATGAATTGAACACAATTATATAAAATAATTATGGATTTGAAAAGCGCTTACAAAAGAGAAATTTAGATTGCACATTATTTCAAATGGTGGTTATCAACATAAAAGTATGAAAATGCTTATAAAAAAATAATAATCCTGCAAGGAATGTTCTCTGACTACAAGGAAATTGAAGTAAAGCGTTATTTGAGGAAAGCAAGTGGATCTGAATACTGTATTCCAAGCAGTTTTGTTCTAGTTTTAATAAAAGGTAATTCCGATAAGGAGTTCCACTTGGAGTTTTTTACTACGCGTTATCAATACTATCCGTTAATACATCGGCATAAATTAAGCTGTATTCATTAGTGCAAGCTATACGCTTATTTGAATATATAAACAGTCTGTGCTTATACTTTATTAAGGCTCTTTTTATTTTTTTACTTATGGGGGATTCCATTTGAAAAATATTTTTATGTTTTTGCAGCCGTATAAAGTTCCAATTATCATTGCATATACATTAACGTTTATTGAGCTAATTGCCGAATTGCTCTTGCCCTTTTTTCTAGGAAAAATGATTAACAATGGCATTGTAGAACAAGATTTGAAAACTATTATAATGTGGGGAATAATAATGGTTGCTCTGACATTTATTTCATTTGGAGCAGGTATTGTTAATTCCTTCTATGCTTCTCACGTCAGTCTTGGCTACGCTTATGATGTTAGAGAAAAGTTATTTCTTCAAATCCAGTCTTTTTCATTTTCTAATCTAAGCAGCTACCCTACCGCTTCACTTGTCACTCGATTTACGAATGACGTCAGACAAATTCAAAACACGATATTTATGGCACTCCGCGTAATGATTAAGGCACCTTTTATGGTGATAGGCGGAGTACTGATGGCCTTTTTAATTAATGCTAAACTTGCATTAATTTTCATTGTTACTGTTCCGCTATTAATAGTCTTTCTTGCTTGGGTACTTAAAAAAGCAGGCCATATGTTTACCCGAGTTCAAAAGAAAGTAGATTATGTAAATCGCGTAATGCAAGAAAATTTATCTGGCATGCGTTTAATTAAAGCATTTTATCGACATAAGTATGAAAAGGGCCGGTTCACACGCGCAAACGAGGAGCTCGCCGTAACGACAAAAAGTGCATTTCGGTTTGTTGAAGCATCCATGCCTATATTATTGTTCATTATGAACATAAGCTTAATTGTCATTATTTGGCTCGGTAGCTTACAAACGAATGCTGGTTTGGCAACACCTGGTGACATTGTTGCAATTGTCAATTATGCACTACGAATTTCAATGGCGATTTCGATGTTTACGTTTATTACGCTTGCCTTTTCTCGTGCAAAAGCATCTGCTGATCGGATTGATTCTATCATAAACGTACAGCCAAAAGACGACTACATAAGTAAAAAACGATTAAATAAAACGTATCCAAAAATAGTTAAAGGTAAAATTTCATTTAATACTGTGTCCTTCACTTATCCAAAACGAGAAGGGAAAGTGCTTGATAAGGTCTCGTTTACAGTTGAACCGAATGAGAAGTTGGCAATTATTGGAGCGACTGGAGCTGGAAAAACATCGCTGTTTCAGCTTATCCCCCGCTTGTTTGAGGTGCAGGAAGGAATGATTTATATCGATGATCGTCCGATTACAGATTATGAGCCACGTGACTTGCGCTCTAGTATCGGATATGTAACACAAACCCCTTTATTATTCAGTGGGACGATTAAAGAAAATATTATGTGGGGGAACGAAAAAGCAACCGTATCCGAAATGATACATGCAACAAAGACTGCCCAAATACATGAGCCAATTATGCAATTCCCTGAACAATACGATACACCGATCGGTCAGCAGGGTGTTCGTTTATCTGGTGGTCAAAAACAACGTATATCGATTGCTCGAGCACTCATTCGAAAGCCTAAAATTTTATTGCTCGATGATAGCACAAGTTCTCTAGACCAAGCGACAGAATCGTTGTTTTTAAAGTCTATCGAACAGATTGATTGTACAACATTAATAATTGCACAAAAAATATCGACCGCGCGCCACTGCGATCGAATTATGTTAATGGATGAGGGGAAGATAATTGCTATCGGTACGCATGAATATTTAGTAAAACATGCAAAGCTTTATAAAGATATTTTTGCATCTCAGGGTGGAAAGGAGCTTATATATGTCGATTAATCCGTTGAAGCAACCTTTCCGATATAGAAAAATACCCCTTAACCAACCGGTTAATCAAAGGTTGAAGAAAGCAAAGCATACAAGAACGACTGTAAAGCGAATTTGGTCCTACTTAATAGAAGAAAAGGTTAAGCTACTTCTCGTTATTTTGATGGTGTTAACGAGTTCAGGACTTGGACTTCTCGGCCCATACATGATTGGGATGGCCATTGATGATTTTATCGTTTCGAAGCAAAAGGCTGGCCTTCTTATAGTTTTAGTTTCTTTGCTCATTATTTATCTATTGTATTCATTAACGATTTTTCTTCAAAATTATTGGATGGTAGGGATTGCACAAAATACGGTTTATTCATTACGTGAACAGCTTTTTAGCCAGTTCCATCGATTACCTATTTCTTATTTTGATAAGCGAAAACATGGTGAATTAATGAGCAGAATAACAAATGATATTGATAATGTGAACAATACGTTGAATCAATCCGTTATCCAAATTTTTTCAAGTATCGTTACATTAATCGGGAGCCTATCAGTAATGCTTCTCTTAAGCCCCTTGTTAACAGCCATTACAATGACGATCATCCCAATTATGTATATTTCAATGCGCTGGATTACGAAGCGAACTGGACCATTGTATAAAGTACAACAAAAAGATCTCGGCGAACTCAATGGGTATGTTGAAGAAATCGTTTCTGGCCAGCATATAGTAAAAGCCTTTTCACAGGAAGAACGAGTTATCAACGATTTTAATGAGCGAAATAAACATCTACGTCTTTCTGGGTTTTGGGCATTAACTTTCGCTGGGTTCATTCCTAAAGTAATGAACATGTTGAATTTTCTCAGCTTTGCTTTAATTGCTTTATTTGGCGGAATCTTGGTTCTAAAAGGATCCATTACCGTAGGTGTTATAGTCATTTTCACGGAATATGCTCGCCAGTTTGCAAGACCTTTAAATGAATTGTCCAATCAATTTAATATATTGCTAGCTGCAGTAGCGGGAGCGGAAAGAGTATTTTCTGTCATTGACGAAATAGAGGAAGAAAAAGATGAACAATTAGCACTTGAATTACCACACATTCAAGGTCATTTGCAATTTAATGATGTTTCTTTTTCCTATGAAAATACTGCTATTCTAAAAAACATTACTTTTTCTGCACGTCCCGGAGAAATGATCGCATTTGTCGGTCATACAGGAGCAGGAAAAACAACACTTATAAATCTAATCGCACGATTTTATCCGTATAAGAATGGCTCTATTACACTTGATGGAGTTGAATTAAACAAAATTAAACGTGCAAGCTTGCGCAGTCAGATGGCCTTTGTTCTGCAGGATACTGTTTTATTTCATGGTACGGTACGTGACAATATCCGTTATGGAAGGTTGCAAGCGACGAATGAAGAGGTCGTTCAAGCAGCAAAGGATGCCAATGCGCATGCGTTTATATCCAGGCTCCCAAAGCAATATGATACATCGTTAGATCAAGCAGGAAGCGGGCTTAGTCAAGGACAAAAACAACTGCTCTCCATTGCAAGAGCAATGATTTCCAACCCATCAATTCTAATTCTAGATGAAGCTACGAGCAATATTGACACGATTACCGAACTAAAAATACAAGAAGCCTTAAAGCGTTTAATGAGAGGCCGAACAAGCTTTGTTATCGCTCATCGGTTAAATACAATCCGAGCGGCCGATACAATTATTATGCTCAAAGACGGTGAAATAATTGAAAAAGGAAATCATCCAGAATTAATGATGAAAAAAGGAAACTATTATTCTTTGTTCAACCAATAGCAACCCTTTCAAATTTTCAACAGAATAATTTGTGAATACACTTCTACTTCTGAAACGGAAAAAAGTAGTCAATCTGTACAATTTTTCCGTTTCACTCTTTATCCAATGTACGAATGTCCTCTACTATTTGTTCAATATCTACCGTTTTTTTTGAAGTAGCCATATCATAAACGCCTCTAATTTGATTCTTTTTGTCTACTAAATACATTGTTGTACTGTGAGAGACAAATCCATCATTCGACTTTTTATAAAACATGTTAAACGAATCGGCAACCTCTTTCGTTTTTTCACTAGATCCACGTAGCCAATACCAGTTCGTACCGTCCGTTGAAAAGCGTTGTGCATACTCTTTTATAACTTCTTCCGTGTCATACTCCGGATCTAAGGTAATCGATAGGATGGACACGGGATGGACTAACTGTTCCTCCTTAAATTGATTTTGAATCTGCTTAACTTGCATTAAGGTGAGCGGACAGATATCAGGACAGTTACTAAAATAAAAGATTACAAGTTTCATTTGATTGTTATCCAATGGATAGGACTCATTGTTAAGGCTTTCCAGAGTAACTTGTGGTACACGACCGTATACATCTAATTTACTTTCATTTGGCAGTAAAAAATACAACAACATAAATCCAATTCCGATTAAAAACAAATAGATGAGCTTAGAACGAAACATAAACAATGCCCCTTTAAGTAAAATAATCACGCAACGTTCAAATCCAAAATTCATTGTTAATAGTATATACGAATCGTATGCTCTCGCTTGTGTGCTTATCATAGTTAGGAATTTAAAAACGCTATAAATGGCATTATTTTTTTATAAAACTAGGATATTAGACTATACGAAATACACTCCGCTACATACGTTATAAGTGTAATGATAAAAACAAAAGGAGTGTATTAATTATGGGTTGTGGAAAAAGATTTGACAAAGACGACAAGATAGATGATATCTTCACTTCTGATGAGTGTGTATGTGACGTAGTTCGTGCAATAGCAGAAGCACAAGAAGATGTCTTCGATATGACTTGCGATGTTAGCTGTGCAAAGTCTATTAACAACCTGCTGGCACCAGTATCTAGAAATAATTTAGATACGGTTCCATTTATTCTATACGGTAAGGATCTTAAGCCTTTTCGAGCATTTGGTGCAGACATTGAAATACGTGGCGGTAGACCAATTTTTGATTGTACGGAAAGCTTTATCTTCCGCGTAAAAGAGGTAAGCGATGATTGCTGTGCAGTGCTTGAGCTTCTTACGTTTGATGCCATGGAGCCTGACAGACCTGGAGATCAGGATGGTGCAAAAGGTGCTATGACACCATGTAAGCAGCTAGATCGTGAAGACGTAAACGACTTAAATCGTACGGGTGTTTGTATAACCGTCGACTTAAAATGCTTCTGTGCAATCACATGTCTTCCAGCAGTATCTGTGCTTTAAAAGAGGTTAGATGTACACAGATTGGGACGACGTCAGCATTTGTCGCTGCAATAGCGATATATGCTGACGTTTATTTTAATAATATAAATATACATCCGATCTAATGATTTCGTACTAAATTGTAAAAACTTTAAAATAGACAACTTCTATTTCCTTAATACAATACGATTGACCACTCATTAAAGGTTTTCATTCATATACTACTAATAGAATGATACGACCTAAAAATGGAGGGATGATTAGTCATGCATAAACAATTATGCAGCGTGTGCGGTGGAGAGAAAATAAATCATAGCAATTGCGATCGATGTGACCATTCAAGCTGCCACTGTAAAAAGGATCACGACAATGTTGCAGATCATTGTTTTTGTCGATTAGATGATTGTATTTGTAGAGACTTCGTATGTGATGACCGTTTTAAACTTCGACTTGGCGGATTAACAACAAACTTAAATTTTCGTTTAAGTCAGTTAGTAGGATGTTTTGTAAAGTTGCACGTTGACAGCGAAAGTGGTTCAAATACGATATTAGCTGAGATTTGTCGTGTTGGCAGTAACTTTGTTGAAGTAAATGTAGTAGAGCGATCTGATAGTCATTTACAAAATGGCGAACCGAATGAATTGGAAGAAATGAGAATGGAAGTAGCTTTGCTTGAAGAAGAAATAGAAATAATGATTGAGGAAATGGAAGAGATGAACGTAAATGATAATGATGAGCTAGATGAAATAAAAGTAGCAATTAGAGAAGCTGAATTGGAGTTGGAAGAGCTTCAAACAGAAATTGCACTACTAGACGGAACCTTATATCCATATAAAAACAAACTTAAAAGAAGAAAACGACATGTACCTCATCGAAGAAACAGAAGAAAAAAACGACACTTTCATAAATCTGCTATTTTTCCGCTCAATTCGATAAAGTGGTTTGAACTAAAAGGGAAATGTCACTGTTAATTTCATAAATGCATGAATTTGAACAGTATTGTCTTACTTTTTGGTATAAATACGTTTCTAAGTACTAACTAAAATATGCCTAATAAAATCTCTTTCGTTCAGTCGGTTATATAGCTAAACGATTGAACCAGGATCAGCAGTGTAAGTAAGAAAGATTTCGTTGCCTGTACGAACAAAATCTTTCTAACTTTCTTTTTCTGTCAGTTGGACGAATGCAACTTATTATGAAACTAATAAAAAGAGAATGTATTTTAGCCATTGAAGATGCTCGTCAAATACTGTTCAATATGAAAAACACTTCAAATCTAAAGAAAAACATACAATATCCGTGAAAATAACCGTTGAAAGTGAGAGGACGGATACACTCCGACAGATAAAAAAAGCAGGCAGCGTACAATTTCACAATTGCCTGCCTACTTTTAACATGTGTCATTTAAAACTTGTCATTTCAGTTATTCTGAAAAAGATGGGGTTATAATAGGGTCTGTTATTACATAACGAATGGTATGAATTGGAATCTTCCTTAGGTCATTCCCAATACATATTTCTATACTATTTTTATCCACACAAAACACTTCGCCCACCACTGATTCATCTTCTAACACGATTTTAATCGTATGATCAATTAAATTTAACAACAAAATGTTTAATGTAATTCCGTGAAAGATTTGTATTAATTTTAGAGAACCTGAGACAACTTTACCAAATCGGAAAGTAAGACATCTTCGCAAAATTGGATCGATACAGTCAAGCTCTCTACCTTCAGACATATCAGTCCTTAAATGCGAGAGTGTGATTTTAGTAACATTAGTATAAGGAATGGCCACCTCTTTATTGTTCGATTGTAAAATGACAAAATCCCTACCTGCTAAAACAACCTTTCCTTTAAGACCTCCTAATGATTTGTTTCCTTTTTTAGTAGGTGCTTCATTCATTTTTAAACTGATCGTTACGTGGTGATCTAAAATATTCTCAAAAGCATCTCTCAATCCTTGATTCTCAGTTTCTTCGTTGTTTATATCAGCTAGTCGCAAAAGCAGATCGTTCGCTTTTCTTTGCCGCTCCTTTAGTTGTTCAAGCTCCTCGGCAGGCAAGCAGCTATTTGCCGACGGGAATTTCTTCCCATCTAAACGTTGCGGACAATCGAGCGTCGGTATATAAAATTCATCCGTATTTTTCATTTCTTCATGCTCTGCACTGCAATCTATAGTTTGCTCTCCAGTCATAAAACTCCCCCCTCGTATATTGTGTTTAGGCGGTATTATTCCGCCTATTGTTTTTAACTGTTTCTATCGCAATAATCGGGTATGCTATACCTGTTGCTTCGCACAAAATCGTTAAAAGTATCGTCGAATCGATCAGCTATTCCTGTTTCTTATTCCGTCCATAGTTTAAAGGTGGTAGGTGATCTTGTAGCTTTGGATGGACACGCATTATCCCCCACATACCTTGTTCGATATCCCATCGTATATTTCCTGAACGATACATATAGTCTCCTGGATAGTTATAAAAGCTTCCTGCACCATAATGAAGCGGAAGATCAGCAGCATGACCGGCAACAATTTCTGGAATAATCGATTTAACTTGAGATGTTATTTTCCGATCATCCGTATTCCAATAATGATTGTGCAAATGGAACGTATGCGATCGTCTGCGTTCGGATGGATTAACGAGTCGTACCGTAACTGGCTCTCCAGGATACGCCTCAAATAAAGGAGTAGATGGATCACCAAACGGTTTAGAACTAAATAGCTTTTCTAAGCTCGCTTCTTTTCTAAGTCGATTTATTAGTCGTTCCGTCCGATAATTAAATCCTCTTGAACCATTATCATACGTATGCAATAGATCGTCTTCTTCACCAGGAAGCAAAATACCATCAACCGGATCTATTATTAACTGTCCTTTTCGATCGAATAGACGTGCACCATCATACATAATGAGTGTAAACTCACGTTTATCTGGTAAAAACGGCTGTCGTAATACAACATTTGCCCCTGTATTTATCGGTTGCAGTGAATACGGATCTAAAATCTCTGTCCCCCTAGCTTGGGCAATAAATGCACCAAATGTTCCTAAAGAGCGGTGGTTTCGAATATCTGCCATATCCCATAGACCACAAACTCCAACGTTTTGATCTACATACCATTTATACGTTACCGTTTCACCAGGACCAGCTGTTTGATCTGCATTAAATCCGACTGTTTCCCCTGCACTCGTTTTCACATCATAGGATAGCAATTGAGAATGAAGGGAGATGCGGACGGAGGGTGGATAAAATGCTTCTTCTTTCACATGGGGATATGGCCAAATGCCATCTAGAAAAGGAAACTTATCAAATTCTAAAAAGCTCGTTACACTTATTTCAACAAGATCCCCAGCATTTGCTCGAATAATTAATGGCTCTGGTTTCTTTTTCCCTTTCAATATAGCTTCCATATCTTCCTTTAAAGCGAATACAATACCAAACGGGTCATGCTCGCCCCATGAACTATATGGAATAGGAACTTGAAAAGCGACGATTTCAAACTTTTTAACTGGTGCATCACTTGGTGTTCCTACTGGTGGTTCTATGACTTCTGCCTTTTGTGGCGGCTTACCCGTACAAATCGGAAGCGGATTCGTTCGTTCAGGAGGTTCTGGTCGATCTGGCAACGGGATTAAAAAATCAACTTCTTCATCAAATGCTCGGATTAAGCCCCACAAACCAGTCCAGAGATCTTCTTCTGTTTCAAATGTCCATAAATAATCGCCTGATTGAGGTACTTCTATTTCAAATGAAAACGATTCCGAAATTCCAATGTGTTGCTGGGCTTCGAACTTTGTTTCAACATCTGGTCGGTTTTTTTTCCACCGTAATCCATGAACATTAAAGCTGTGCGACTCCTCCTGAGCCCCTTGCAGAAGTCTAATTTTAATTGGATCGCCTTCATAACAAAATAAGATTGGTGTAACGGGGTCGCCATTTACATATGAACTAAATGAATAAGCTGGATCACAATCCGCACCTAGGCGAAAACGCAATGGTTCATTTTTGTAATTTACACCGTGTAACCCAGGATCATCTTGAGAACCGGGAAATTCAGGAGGATTTAATGGCTTTCCATCCTTATTAAACAGTAAAGTAAAGTCTTGAACAAACAACGCTAAATCACGATAATCTGGTGTTAACGGCTGTGTTACCGTTACTTGTGTGCCATGATTAACAGCATCGCCAGTTTTATAATTTAAAAATTGTGTAAAGCGCGGGTGAACGACTCCAGTACCAAATACACCGTGCTGCTGATGATAATTTGGAAATAAATGGTCGTGAAAAAACCATGCTTTTACTTCAACATCTGCATAATATTCGTACCGAATCGTTTCTCCTGTCAGTACACCTGAATCATAATTCCAGCCAACATTCGCTCCATCATTAACCAATACATCAAACTTTACAAAGTGAATGTGCATGCCCGTTTCATATGTTCTCGTTACAAGCTGAAATGCATCTCCATCAGCTACATTAGGCAATCGGTTTGTAAAGTTCACACGAATACATGTACCAGCTGGCATATGAATTACGAGCGGTTCTGGCTCTTTCTTGCCTGAACATACATCCTCTATATCTTCATCGAGTATATAAATGCGCCCTTTTGGATCATTCCATCCTTCTCGATTATAAATTAGCGGTAGCTCAATTAATGATATATTAAATTCTTTAACAGGTGGATCATCCGGTATTGAACACGGATCCGAAAAGACAGCCCCTGGCCTAGGATTTGGAATAGCTGCATTTTTCTCTAGTTCCGTTAGTTCCCTACCTCCTACAATTCCTAATGGCGGACGCGGTGCTTTACTACCTACTTTACCAGGAATGAAATTTGGAAATCCTGGTTTTTCCTTCGTAGGCTCTGGTGGAGCTACGCGACCTGGCAATGGTTGAAGCGGGTCAATTTTAATACCGTTTGGATAGCATTCAGAACCGTCCTGAAGTGTGTCAAATATTCGGTTCATTCCCCACATACCAACATCAAAATGCGGATATAAATGACAATGAATAATGGTATCTCCGCATGACCCTTGGAGGCTTCCTAATCCATAAAGTGGCTGAACATCATACCAAGATTGTGGTCCAACTGCTTGTGAATCAATAATTTCTGAATCTGGATTTGTCGTATCTCGAAACCATTGGTGCACGTGATAATGAAATACATGCGTTTCTTTTACACCACCATGAGCAACTCGAATCTTTGCTGGATCCCCTACATAGCCTCTTAATATTGGCGTTGCGGGATCACCGAACACCCACGAATCATGATGCACTTCCTCTCCTTCACAATCCGGACATACTACAGCTTCTTCAATTAATCGCAACCGGTTATCGAGCGGTTCAAATCGATAGTTCACTGCATGCGTAGACTCAGATACTTGCTTCGTAATCGGGTTAAGCACTTCATTCCCAGTCAAATCAACCGTCGGCATTTCGTCATGAAAAATCCATGCGTACTCCCTTTGTGATGGTAAATAAGGATGGTGAATATCTGCATAAACACCACTATCCATTGACCTTCCTGTTATCGGATCCGTCCACCAAGAACCTCTTGGCTGTGCAAATAAGGCCCCAAACAATCCATTAATATTTGAACCATTCTCACTACTCGATGGGTTACCTAAATCAGAAAAGAGAAAAACACCTTGATGATTTATCTTTAGCTGATAGATCATTTCTTCTCCACATTCCACGAACGAGTTTTTGTTTAATCCAACATTCGCCCCATCGGATGTCATCACATCATAGTCTGCTTCCTGAAAATGCATTCCTGTTGCAAACGGTAATTTATTCTCAAATAAAATTTCTACTTCGTCGCCCTCATTTGCCCGTATAACAAGTGGCTGCACTACATCGACAGGAGTAAATGGATTTTTGCGCACTTGCTCTTTAACGATCGATTCATTTTCTTTGAGCACATACATCATGCCATTCGGATTATGATCGCCGAAATTGTTTAAAACAATTCGGATCGGTATAGCTACAATATGATAAAAACGTTTCACTTTTCAGCCTCCTATCTAGCATACATCATCATCCAATTCAGGAATTTGCGGCCCGTTAGGAAATTCAATATAAAATAACTCAATTTCATCAATGTGAATATACCATTGCTTGTTTTCCAGCTCTTGCAAAGGTGTTGTTTCCACAGCTACTCGTACAAAATCATCGATTACTTCAAGAATCACTCCTATAAAAAAGAACGGAAACGAAGGAGTTAAAATTAGTATGCGCTGCCCAACCCCTGTAGCAATGTGTTCAATTAATGCTTGTTGATGGATGACATTAACAGCTAGTGGTTCAACACCATTCAAATTACCTTTTCCAGACATATTTTCCTCCCTTTCTTTAAATTAAATTATAGGAAATCGAGTATCACATGAAATCTCAGTCGTAAAATGAACGATTTTTTCCAGTGGTATACTTAAAGGTATCGGAAATTGAAAAAAAGGTGCGTTTACCATTTTGATTGTTATTGGATTTATCGTAATATGCCCTTTCTCAACGTCCGTAATTTTCCCACAGAAAATTGGTCGAAAAGACTCTCCAAATAGTGATAATTGATCGGATTCCGTTATTACCAATATTTCTTTTCCTTTCAAATGGAGCAATTCTTGTGCCAAGTTATTCACTTTGTTTTGTTTCGCCACTCGCTTCACCTCCTTACTTATAATCTTTCACTTTACTGTTAAGGTAGGTTATGCAAATGAAACTGTTGATTATAGTCGATGTATCTATATCTTTATAAAATGGACTAGCTTTTTTAAAATAATTGTAATTATCGTCAGAAATCGTATTGTTTTTATCTTTTGGATAGATTCTAGTTCATATATTTCCTTTTTGCCTAAATACGTAATCGTTACCTTCTTATCGTTACAGTCGCGTATTTTTCCAATAACCGTTGCGTGTGATGATAACGAAAGCTCGATCCACGTATCCTTCCATGTTTCAAGATTTGTCCGCAATGATTCTTCAAAAAAGTATTGACGCAGTACGTCACGCTTTGCTACAGTTTCTCCGAATCGATGCAATAGTTTATGACGGTAATTATTATCAAACATGAAATTTTGATGTGTATTAGAATAATTAGGGATACCATACGGAATGTTTGCCGATATTACGGCTAGATAGGGAATCCATATTCGTTCTTTTAGATTGATGAGCATAACAAAATCTCTTCCTATAGTACTTACCTTTCCTACTGTATAGACAGTTTCCTCCCCCCATATGGAATATATTTCAACGAGCTGATTCCTACGTAGCTTAAAAAAGCGTCTTAATTTCAATGTTTTCCCATATTGAGCATTATGTTTATCTATTAGAAACAGGTTGGATCGTTGCATGTATTCCATAAGGAGGCGGTTATCCTCTGTTGTGTTTACTGTTACAGGAGACGAAAGTCCTTCTCCACGCTTAGCACTAAATTCATTTGTTACATCGTTTTTTATTTGTTCTTGTTCCCTTTCGTGCATGAGCCGTTCTACATACGCTTTAAAACGTATCTTTTCTTGTTCTTTATTCAACTCCATCCCACCTCCTGCTTTTTTTATTACGTTATGTGCTTAATGCTAGGAATGTCCGTTTTAATAATGATGAGACGGAAAATAATGAAACAACCCATTTTTTAGTTGATTGACGAGCTTTTTATACAAAAATCACAAGCAAAACGATTTCGCTGTACATATGTATGAATTAGGAGACTATGAGAGCGGGATAAGAATTGTCCAAATGATCCTAAGACCATTGTCTAGAAATATCACGGAACGTCCAAGATGTTTGACATATTATTCAGATAGGGACTCAATCACTTATACCAATGATTGCGCTTATGAGTTACTTGGAATGAAAGGCGGCGACTCCGGCGGGAAAAGCATGCGTCTTGAGACCCCACAGGAAGTGGTTTGCTTCCGAGGAGCCTCAAGCCATGCCCGCGGAAAGCGTCCGCCTGTAGTGCAAAGTAACGAATATAATATACCCGATTATTGATATACAACCATTTAGAAACAATAGGCGGAATAATAATGCCTAAATTATAATATACGAGGGGGATGGCTATGCTTGAAAAGCTGTATTGGTTATTGCTTTATGGAAACTTTTCTGTTGCGGTATTTGTATATTTGTATTTGTTAAAAATTAAACGACTAATCGGATTTCAACTTGGCATGAATATCACGATGATTGTAGGTGGGTTTCTTTCTATTGCAACTGGTATTATTTTAATTTATCAATTTCCTTTTCACTATGTAGTCGTGACATTTATTTCTACATTTACCGGCATGGCTGTTGGCAGTATATTTGGGGCGTTATTCGATTACCAAACAATATTAACGGGATATGCAAATGGACTGATGATGGGCATAATGGCGCCGATGGTTGGAGCTGCGGCAAAGAGCAGTTTGTTGTTTTTGTTATTTATTGAGGGATTATTTTTATTATCAATGGCGCTTATTATTTCTTCAGCTAAATACACATAAATAGGGGGAAATCGGAACATGGGGTACTTGCTAACTGGCTTATTACTATTAAACCTTTCAATCGGCTACGCTGTTTTTATATCTATGTACAGACAAAAATCAGCGATGCAAGATCGCTTTGCAATGACGATGGCAACCGTTGAAAGTAGTGTACTAAGCTTAAGTATTTCCATGATAGTGTTTTTTATTTTGCCGGGCTCGATTGTATTTACCTCTCTAATAACAACTATTATTGGGATAGGTATTGGTTATGCTTTTGGGTCTTTGTTGAAATTCCAATCCTTACTAGCAGGTGTTTTCCAAGGAATGATCGGGGGGATAATGGGACCTATGCTCGCAGCAGTCATTGAAGACCCAGCGATCTGTAGCTTACCTGCAACTTATACGAATCAACTAAGTGTAAATATAGCGGCTTTCAGCTTGTTTAGTACGCTCGTCGTATTGATTACAAGTTTTTTAGTTTACTATTCGTTACGGATTTAATTCATTTTTTTAAATTGAGATACTAAGACTTTCATGCGGAATAGATAAAAAAACAATATATACCCAATCACATTTTCACTTCTAAACATAAACTATATATGCAAGGAGCTAATTAATATACAGAGAGGTGAGCACGTATGTCTTATGAAAGCTATGGCACAAATAACTTTGCTTTGATCGTCGTTCTGTTTATTTTGTTAATAATTGTAGGTACTGCTTTTGTGAAATACTAATAAACTGGAGCAGTCCAAATTTCAAAACAGACTAATTTAAAACACTTTATCCAAATTGTTTGGATAAAGTGTTTTTATCGTTCAAGGAAGTGCTACCAATTCGCTTGGTGCTATTGATGAATTATTTACATTCTTGAAATAGTTTGTTGTACAAATTAATGGTACGATATAATTACATGTTTGGTAACGAACATGTTAGGGAATAGAATATAGATACGAGGTGTTACACATTGGCACGTAAAGGAACGATGATTGAAAAGGAAATTACAAGTACCTATTTACAAGAAACGCTTGCATTAAAAATTTATCAGCCTGAATCGGTAAATCCGTTGTACAGAAGTACACTTTGTATAATGCAGGACGGTGACGACTATTTTCAAATTGGCAGAATTGCTACACTTAGTGACCGGCTTCATGACAATGACGACATTTACAATACGACATTCGTTGGGATTCATTACAAAGATCGCTTCGATCGCGTAAAAAAATACCACCCGGAAGGTGAGCAGTACGACGATTACATCCGATTTTTAACGAGCGAAGTGGTTCCTTTGCTCGATGAATTGCTCCCATTAAACCCATTAGGAATAAGACGAGCACTTATGGGAGATTCACTTGCTGCTACGATCGCCTTGATGACTTCCATGAAACATCCCGATTTATTTGATGCGATCATTTTGCAATCTCCTCTAGTTGATGATGCTGTATTTGAAGAAATACAAACAAAACAAGATTTATCCAAGCTCCGTATTTATCATACGATTGGACAAAACGAAACGAGCGTATCAACTACACTGCACGGAGAGGTTGACTTTTTAACACCAAATCGAAAGCTGCATCATTTATTAAAACAAATAAACAGTCATTATACGTATCTAGAGTTTGAAGGAGCAGATCACACATGGAAGCATTGGCAAAAGGATCTCTCCCGAGCAATTAAAGAAACGCTTGATTAATTCCCTTTTTAGTTAATTTTTGATATACTAAAGGATAATCTACTTATCAATAGTACTAACACGCTTACTGCTTATGTAGTACATAATATAAATAAAAAAATAGGAGGTAAAAAATTATGAAATATGGTATTGCTATTTTTCCATCTAAAAACATTCAAGACGAGGCAAACTCGTACAGAAAACGTTACGATCCACAGTATGCGAATGTTCCACCGCATATTACGTTAAAGTCTGCTTTTGATGCAGACGATAAATTAATTACGGAGTTGATTCCGGAACTGAAAAGGATAGCGAATGAAACAGAACCTTTTACAATTAATATAAATAAAGTGAGTACATTTGCTCCAGTGACGAACACTATTTATTTTAAAGTCGAGCCAATTCAACAATTAATTGACTTAAATACAAAAATGCATGAAGGTAAATTTCCTAATAACGAAGAGTATTCATTCGTGCCCCACATTACAATTGCGCAAAAGTTGTCCCATGATGAATATTCAGATGTGTTCGGCGCTTTACAAATGAAAAACATTCAATTTGAAGAAGAAATTGATCGTTTCCAATTATGCTACCAGCTAGAGAATGGCTCATGGACAGTATACGAATCGTTCGTATTCGGAAAGGAAACCGTGTGAAAATACAAATTGCAGAAACACAAAAAGAAAAGAAAGATGCACTTTACGTGCGAACTATCGTGTTTGTCAACGAACAGCAAGTTCCTCCAGAGTTAGAAGTCGATGAGCATGATGAAACAAGTATTCATATCGTTGGATACTTGAATAATAACCCTGTTGCAGCCGGCAGACTGCGTTTTGTTGACGAATATGGGAAGTTGGAACGTATTTGCGTTCTAAAAGAACAGCGCGGAAAAGCATACGGTAAGCATATTATTCAGCATATGGAATCGGTAATTAGCGATCATGGGTATCAAAAGGCGAAGTTAAATGCACAGACCCATGCTGAAAGGTTTTATAATCAGCTTGGCTATCAAACAATTTCCGACGAATTCATGGATGCCGGTATACCTCATGTTACGATGGTAAAAACATTTAATTAAATGTATGCGCAGTTGGCACGATGCGGACTGCGCATACAGAAAGAATGGCAACGGCTTTAGCTCAATAATAGATAGAGCTAAAGCCGTTTTATTGTTTATTAACTATTGCGTTATATTAGCGCGGCAGCCGATTTGTTTAAAGTTCTTGATAAACACTTTATTTTTAATTGAATAAACAAACAGTCATTAAGATGAATGTTCATACTCTTTTCGGACAGTATAACTAGTACGATCACTATGTTGGGAGAGAGTATTCGTGAATTACTATTCCATGCTAATCGAAACATTATTTGGCTTTTGTGCATTGTTTTTACTTACAAAACTTTTAGGGAAGACACAAATATCCCAACTTACTCCTTTCGATTTTATTTCCGCATTAGTTTTAGGTGAACTTGTAGGAAACGCACTTTTTGACGATAAGGCAGGGATATTAGAAATCGGTTACGTAATTTTTCTATGGGGATCTTTATTATATTTAGTAGAAATTACAACCCAAAAATTTAAACGCTCACGCTATTTATTAGAAGGCAAACCGTCTTTAGTAATTCATAAAGGGAACATAATTTATGATGAAATGAAAAAAAATAAAATTGATATCGATGAATTACAACATATGTTGCGCATGAAGGATGTATTTTCGATACAAGAAGTAGAGTATGCTGTTATGGAGTCAAATGGCCAAGTATCCGTATTAAAGAAGTCTAACTATCAAACACCGACGAAAGAAGATTTAAATATTAAGTCTGACGAACCGAGTATGGCTATGACTTTAATTAGTGATGGAGAAATTATTAAAGATAATTTGGCTGAATCGGGATTGACCGAGCAATGGCTTTTCCAACAATTAAAAGTTCAAGGTTTTTCTTCAATCAAAGACGTATTTTATGCGGAATATTTGGAAGGTAAAAAACTGTTTGCTCTACCATATACTAAAATAAAGAAAAAAGATATGAAGGAAAAATATAAATAGCACCTAAATAGTACGTATATACTAAATAGTTGAGTCAATAAAATCTCCCTTATTCCTTTTCGCTCGGACCCCTTTTCGGTAATTTTTTTCATAAAACATTGCCTGCTGTTGCCTCTTCTTTTGGTTTTCGTATGTTTCATCCAATACTACTTTAAATGGACTTTCAATATAATAGGTGTTCTTTTTCTCCTGAATTTGCAACATATGGTACTTTGCGTATTGATAATTGGCTACCGGTAAAATATAACCCATTTAGTTCTCTCCTTTCGAATTAAAACAAGAGATATATTCTTACTTACGTATATTCACCTTAATTAGTAAATACCCTTTATATATATTTTGAAACTTCAATTAAATTCATGTAAAAACGGATTAGCCGTCACATCATCGCTAATCCGTTTTGTTGTTAAAATCCAATTAAATTTATTTCTAATATCGCTTTTATTGGGAGGGAAGTTTCGGTTTCCCTCCTGCCAACTTTCATCTTTATGTTATTCTCTACTTTATCCATAATTACGCCTTTATATCGTTTATCTGTCGTTTTTACTTCACACTTTACTGCCGGTGCAAATCGAGGTCTTTTAATAAAATAATCAATTTTTTGCTCGACCGTTAATTGGTTAAACTTCTTTGGTTCAGTCTTTTCGCTCTCTTCATCCTCTGTAGAATCCTTTGTTTCTTCACTCAATTCTGATTGTGCCGGCATCTCATAACCTAATGTGCCTAAATCTGCGTTAGGAATAAGATGCTTTTTACGTATCTTTTTTTTCACAGCACCTCTGCTTGGTAAAGGTTGATTAACTTGACTGCTTTGATTCCTTTGAGACTTTGTTGTATAACTAGATTGCATTTTAGCTTTTGGTGTGCTTCTTTTTGGTTGCTGAATGTATAGCAATGGATCTTGCGCATACTGCTTTCTCACTTCGTACACCCCTTTATAATAATAATTCTACTTATTATATGAGTCTATAATTAGAAGTGTGTTGTTCCGAAAAAAGAACAAACTACAAATGTCCATTTATCGATCGTCTAAACAGCCGATTCGATAAATGGAGAAGATAGCAACTTTTGACTCGACTATAAAAATACAGGCAAGCCCGATAAATTGTAGATCGACTTACCTGCAACATAATTTATTTATGAGAGATTTATTACGTAATAAATAGGTGACGAATTCAACTACCCGATGACGTAGAATGAAAAGCACATACAGTCTATATTAAAAATCGCATAAAAGTTGTAGCCATACCAAAGTAAATTAATACAGAAGTAATATCATTTAGTGTCGTAATAAATGGACCGGATGCTACTGCAGGATCTATATTTAATCGATCCATAACGATTGGAATTAATGCACCAGAAAGTGTAGCAATAATTAAAGTAGCCATAATTGATATTCCAACTAGAATTCCTAGAAACAGCTCACCTTTCCATAAATAAATTACAATTGAGATGACAGTTCCACATACAAATCCTGTAATTAAGCCTGTCGTTGCTTCTCGCGCAATTAGTTTCATTTTTCCTTGTTTTCCATAATCTCCAGTCGCTAAGCCACGCACGGCTACAGCTAATGATTGTGTACCTGTATTACCAGCCATCCCTGCAATTAGTGGAATAAAAATGGCCAAGACAGCGACTTGCTCCAACGTTTCTTCAAAGCTGCCAATTAAACTCGCTGTAAGCATTCCTAGAAACAATAAAATAATTAGCCAAGGTAACCGTTTTTTTGCAGATTTTACTGGCCCATCGTCTGGACGATCAACATCAGAAATAGCTGCTAGCTTAGAATAATCATCACTTGCCTCTTCATCCATAACGTCTAAAATATCGTCTACTGTAATAATGCCAAGTAAATGATTTTGAAAGTCAACAACTGGAAGCGCGAGAAAGTCATAATCACGCATCATCTGAGCAATTTCCTCTTGGTCTCTTCCGACCGATACAGAAACAACATGCTCACTCATTATAGTAGAAATATATTCTTCCTCGTCAGCGATTATTAGATCGCGTAAAGATAGTACACCGACGAGATGTTTATTCTCATCAAGGACATACATATAATAAATCGTTTCAGCATTTGGCGCTTGCTTTTTCATTTGTTGCATCGTTTCTTTAACCGTATACGATTTATATACAGCAACAAATTCCGTCGTCATAATACTACCAGCAGTTTTTTCCTCGTAATGAAGTAATTCTTTTATCTCGTCAGCAGCAGTCTTATCCATAATCGTAAGAAAACTTGCAACAGCATCCTTTTCCAATTCGTTTAATATATCAACCGCATCATCTGCCGGCATTTCTGCTAGCACCATCGAGGCGAACCGGGGGTCCATTTCGGTAATGAACATTTCTGTTTCTTCCAGTTCAATATTCTCCATTATTTCCGCAATTTCTTCTGGAGATAAATATGAATATATTTGCAGACGGGCGTTTTGTGATTGCTCACGAAAAAACATCGCTTGATCATACGGGTGAATTTCTAGAAATTCTCTTCGAAACCCCTCTGTTTGTTCGTTTTTTAATAATCGTCGTAAAACGCCTATATGTTTTTCTGTCTTTTTTACTTCTTCCACTCGATCACCCACTCCCTTATCGGTAGAATGAATCATTTGCAAGCTTCCTATTTTGTTGAACGATAAAGACTTGCTTCGGTACTTGTAGCTTTGAACAACTCATTAAATTTTACTATACTCCACGTGAATAGTTTATAGTATGTTATTTCCTTTAAATCGAAGAAAAAAACAATCATTAAAACAATTATAAATGTCTATGATAATGGAAGAGCTATACGAATATAGATTTTATTAAAACTTCAAGCGTTCCGTATGTAAAATTGAAAAACAGCGAAGCAAATTAGTATAAAAACACCTTAAAAGCACTGATACAATGACTGTTACAGCCTTTCTCATTTTATCTAACATTGTATGATAAAGCAATAAATTGAATATATTAGGCTTTACATTTAGAAACAAATGGAGCTATAAATAATCGATAGTTCCATTGTGGATTAGTAAAGAAGGGGGAAATTCAAAAGCGAATTTCTCCACTTAAGTTTGAAAGAAAATTGTTTAAAAAAATTAAGTAAGTAACAAAGAATTGTTTTAATTTAAGCGATGTATATGGCGATACTTGTACAATCTAAAATAGTGCAATCAAAAAAGCTGGTTCAACAGTTTTGAACCAGCTTAAAGTGTTATTCTACTACGTCATAGCCTATATCTTCAATTGTAGTTCGTATTTCTTCAATCGTAATGTGTGTATCATCACACGTAATATCTACAGTACCATCACTTAAGTTTACTTCTACAGCCGATATACCGTTTAATTGCTTCAATTCATCTTTAATAGCTGAGACACAATGCCCACAGCTCATTCCTTTTACATGTAATGTAGTTTGCATAATTTTATCTCCTCGTATAGCGGAAATGTTAGAACATTTCTCCTACTTCATTATTTACTTAAAACCATTAATTATTGAATTGAAAATGATTCATTTAACTTTTCCCGATATATTACCACAAGTTAATTTGTTAGATTTTCACTCGCTTTAAGCGAAGTGCATTTGTAACAACACTAACCGAGCTAAAAGCCATTGCTGCACCTGCAATCCAAGGGGCAAGAAAACCAACCGCAGCGACCGGGATACCTGCACTATTATAGGCAAATGCCCAAAATAAATTTTGGCGAATATTTTTTATCGTTGCATGACTTATTTTAATCGCTTTAGAAATTAAGAGTAGTTCTCCGCCAAGTATCGTAACATCGGCAGCTTCGATAGCAACTTCCGTACCTGTACCAATCGCAATACCGATATCAGCAATCGCTAAAGCGGGGGCGTCATTAATGCCATCTCCAACCATTGCAACCTTTTTCCCTTGTTGCTGTAACGCTTTTATCTTGTCCGCCTTTTCTTCTGGTAATACTTGCGCAATGACACGATCAATTCCTACTTGTTTTGCGATTGCTTGTGCAGTTCTCTCATTATCTCCAGTTAGCATAATAACATCCAAACCGTTGGCCTTCAACTGTTGAATCGCTTCTGCTGCCGTTTCTTTAATCGTATCTGCGACTGCAATCATTCCATGATACGTTCCATCAACTGCAATAATCATTGCTGTTTTACCTTCTATTTCAAACTGTCTTAGCTTTCCTTCGACAGAATCGATATTTATATTGTTTTTATTCATTAGTTTTCTAGTACCGACTTGAACCGTACGATTAGAAATCACTGCTTGAATACCATGACCCGGTATTGCCTCAAATGCATCCACGTCAAGTAGCTCGATTCCTTTCGTAGAGGCATAGGTAACGATCGCATCAGCCAAAGGGTGCTCAGAACCTTTTTCTGCACTGGCCAATAATTGCAATACTTCGTTATCGCCAGTAAAATCAGTTACTTCCGGCTTTCCTTTTGTAATTGTCCCTGTTTTATCAAGCACAATTGTATTTAGCTGGTGTGTTCTTTCTAAGTGTTCCCCACCTTTGAATAAAATCCCACTTTCCGCTGCCTTTCCTGTACCAACCATAATCGAAGTTGGCGTTGCCAATCCAAGCGCACATGGACAAGCAATAACTAATACAGCTATAGATGCTATTAAAGAAGGCTCGAAGCTTCCTGGTGTTATAACAGTTATCCAAATAAGAAACGTCAAAATTGCAATGCCGACAACGATCGGGACAAAATACCCTGAAATGACATCGGCTAATCGTTGAATCGGTGCTTTCGATCCTTGTGCATCTTCAACTGCTTGGACAATAGATGCAAGGGCAGTATCTTTACCGACCTTTGTTGCTTTCATTTCAATTGTACCGTTTTTATTGATCGTTGCTCCAATCATATTCGACTCAATCTCTTTTTCAATTGGTATTGACTCGCCAGTTATCATTGACTCGTCAACAGATGTTCTGCCTTTTATAACTACACCATCGACTGGAATCTTTTCCCCAGGTTTGACTAGAAGATGATCCCCTACAATCACCTCATCAACCGGAATCATTCGTTCTTTTCCCTCTCTAAGAACTCGCGCCTCTTTCGCTTGTAAGTTTAAAAGCTTTGATATAGCTAAAGTTGTTTTACTTTTAGCATTTGTCTCTAAATATTTTCCAAATAAGATTAGAGTGATTAGAATAGCACTCGTTTCAAAATAAAGGTGTGGCGTATAGCCTGGATTTCCGATTGTTTGGAACGCTTCATATAAGCTATAAAAATAGGCAGCACTCGTTCCTAATGCAACTAAAACGTCCATATTCGCGCTTCCGCTACGTAAGTTATTGTATGCTCCTTTATAAAATTGCCAGCCAATTATAAATTGTACAGGCGTTGCTAATGCAAATTGAATCCAAGGATGCATTAATATAGGCGGTACATCGATCCCTAACAAGTGATCTAACATTGTCACTAGCAACGGTGCGGACAGTAAAGCTGAAATTAGCAATTTAAGCTGCATCTGATTTATTTGTTTTTCTTTTTGTGTCTGTTTTTCCTTTTTGTCCACTTTTCGTTTTGCATTGTACCCGATTTTTTTTATCGTATCTATAATTTTTCCTTCTTCAATTAAAGATGGATTAAAGTCAATTGCAGCTGTTTCAGTCGTAAGATTTACAGTTGCTCGCACGATTCCTTCTTGCTTATTCAATACTTTTTCAATTCTTGAAGCACAAGTTGCACAAGTCATCCCGTATATATCAAATTCTACCTTCTCCGTTTGGACACCGTAGCCGAGCTTTTCGATTTTAGTTGTTAACTCATTTAAGTTAGTAGTATCCGGATCGTACTGAATACTTGCCTTTTCTGTTGTCAAATTCACTTGTGCATCCACACCATCTATTTTATTAAGGACTTTTTCCACCCTTGAAGAACAAGCGGCACAAGTCATCCCTGTAATACGAACAGTAATAGTTTTTATTTCCTTCATATCTTTCTCTCCTCTTACTTGGAAAAGTGCTTCATAACTTCTATTAATTCTTCAACCGCATCGTTTCCTTCACCAGATTGTACGGCATGACTAACACAATGCTTCAAATGTCGTTCTGTAACAGAATATCCTACTTTCTTTAATGCTGCATGAATTGCGCTTATTTGAACTAAAACATCTATACAATATCGATCTTCTTCCACCATTTTTTGTATTCCTCGTACTTGTCCTTCGATTCTCTTTAATCGATTAATAACTGCTTGTTTCTCCGTATTTGTTCGCGGAGTTACCGGGTGGTCATATACATGAACCTTATCCATTTCTCTCATCCTTTGCAACACTTTTATTATACCTTACCCCCCTAGTGTATTAATGTCAATTAAAAAGTACGCCTAGTTATTGCGTACTTCTACTGGCACAACGGTTGAATAATTGCACATAAAAAAACCCTTACCTTAATTGATATGCTCCCCCTAAAGTAGACACTTAAAAAGTAAAACTACTTTAGGGGGAGTTTTATGCGTTCAAATAATAGTAAGGGTTTCTAGATTCACGTTCGTCTATTTAAATCAACCGTTCTGAAACCAACCTAATAATCGGCTAATTGAATACGACGCAAGAAACTACTCATGTCGTTAGGCAACGGAGACTGAAATGTTAATATTTCTTTAGTAAGTGGATGCTCTACACGAATCTCTGCACAATGTAGTGCTTGTCGTGTCATCTGACATAACGAGCCCCCATATAAATCATCTCCTACTAACGGGTGACCTAAATGAGAAAAATGAACACGTATTTGATGTGTTCTGCCTGTTTCGAGCTTAATCTCTACTAGTGAATAATTCGTGGATGCTCGAATCATCTTATAATGAGTAACCGCTCTTTGACCAGATTTATTCACTTGTCGCTCAATAATAGATCCTTCTTTTCTACCAATTGGCGCATCGATTATACCACTCTCCATTTTTAGCCGACCTTGTACAATCGCTTTATATTTTCTCGTAATTTTTTTGTTTTTTAACGTTTTATCTAATAAAGAATGACTGTATCGATGCTTAGCGATTAGTAATAGTCCGGATGTATCCTTATCAAGTCGCGTTACAACGTGAACGGTATAAGGTAGGTTTTTATCACGATAATATGCCAATAAACCGTTCGCAATCGTGTGATCTGGATGGTTCCGTGAAGGTATTGTTGCTATACCAGCCCTTTTATCTATTATTAATAACGCATCATCCTCATATAGGATAGACAATGGAATATGCTGCGCATTCATATACGCGCCAACTGCTTCTTCCGGCATTTGGATAGACAAAATATCACCTGTGCGTAAAACGTACGTTACATTCTGTGGCGACCCATTAATTAATATATTGCCACCTTTAAATTTCACAACTTTAAGCATTCTTCTAGAAAACTGTTTAACATTTTGCAAATAATCCTTTATTGTAATTCCATTGTGCTTTTCTGTTATTTTCCATTGCATTTAAAGCTACACACCTATCTATGCTTTATGAACTTCTTCCCCTTCCGCAACGAACGAATCACGCACACGGTTCCAAAATGGGAACGGTCGATATCGAACAAAGCGCACTTTCTCTTTCGCAACTCGACACTGAATCGATTTAACATCTGTATATGTATCCGTGTAATGATCTCGAGCAATTAAAAAGCTTCGATCGACCATAGGCTTTAATAAGCATGTATGATGCTTTGGCAAAATTAAAGGAGATCCAATGGTACGGAATACGCGATTGTTAATCGATGCCATTTCTGTTAACTGAATCGCCTCAATGGATGGATGAATAATCGCCCCGCCTAATGCTTTATTATAAGCAGTGCTTCCAGATGGTGTAGAAATACATAGTCCATCTCCGCGAAATGTTTCAAAATGCTCGCCACGAATTTGCACATCGAATACTACCGAACCTTCTGCCGTCTTGATCGTTGCCTCATTTAAAGCTAAAAAGCGAATTTCTTTTCTTTCTGTTTTAAAACGAATTATCATCTCAAGTAGCGGATACTCAACTACTTGATATGGTGTCTTTGCTATTTCGATAACGAGTTTTTCTATTTCTTCAGGAACCCAGTCTGCATAAAACCCAAGATGTCCTGTATGTATTCCTATAAATGCGGTTGATTTTAAGCGGTGAACATATCGATGGAACGCCTCAAGCAGTGTACCGTCGCCACCAACTGAAATGACGAGTTCTGGTAATTTTTCATCATATATTAAATTGAAATCGGTTAAATACTGTTTAACCGTTGCCATTATTTTGTTAGATCGTTTATCCCCTTTTGATACAATAGAAAACTTCAATACGAGCTACCTCCTAAAGCAACTTCATTTTTATTTCTTTCATTTGCGATGGAAAATTCGTTGGGCCTCCTGTACCTCCCGCTTTATTTTTGACATTTCTTCATCAAGCCTAAAAGCAGCTTCTGCCGCTCCTTTTAGCCTTTCTTTAATGTCTGTCGGTATCCTCCCCTCATACTTATAATTTAAAGAGTGTTCATTAATTGCCCAAAAGTTCATGGCTAACGTACGGATTTGAATCTCTGCCAAAATAAGCTTTTCACCATGAATCGTTTCAACAGGATATTCAATAATAAGATGATAAGACCGGTAACCACTATCTTTATTTTTTTTAATATAGTCCTTTTCCATAACAATTTTCAAATCATTTCGTTCTCTGACCATTTCTACTACTTTATAAATATCATCTACAAATTGACAAACAACGCGCAGCCCCGCAATGTCTTGAATTTCACTTTCAATTTGATCAGATGGAATATTTTTATTGCTCGCCTTTTCAAGTATACTTGCCAAAGGCTTTACTCTACCTGTGACAAATTCTATCGGTGAATGACTCTCTTCATAACCAAATTGTTTGCGGATTCCTTTTAACTTTACTTTTAATTCTTCAACTGCTTGTGCATAAGGTGCAAGAAATGCATCCCAATTCATACGTATCACCTATTTCCAATTGTTTATACTCGTCGTGTTTAAAAGTCGATTGCAAACGATATCACTCTTCTCTATTTTATCATAATAAATGGAAATGAATAATCTTTGCATCTAATTCAGTTATTCGAGATAATACATGTACACCATTCCTTTTGGAGGATAAATATGTCACAAGAAATTGAAATTGAATATAAAGTCCTGTTAACAAAGCAAGAGTATACTCGATTATTAAAGGCTCTTCCTTTTAATAATGAATCACTCAAGCAAACAAACTATTATTTTGAAACAAGCCCCCTTTCATTAAAAGACAAAGGGTGTGCGTTACGAATTCGTGAAAAGAATAATACTTTTTGTTTAACATTAAAAGAGCCACATTCGGAAGGCATACTCGAGACACATGATGAACTTACCGAAAAAGAAGCATGTTCATGGTTAGCAAATAATATAAATAAAAACAAGCACACAATACAGCGATTAATAGCAAAAGGGGTAAATGTAGAATCGCTTAATTATTATGGAAAACTAATTACCGAGCGTAGGCAATTCCAACAAGAAGACATTGTATATGTGTTAGATTACAGCACGTATAACGGATATTCAGACTATGAATTGGAAATTGAAGCGCCTAATAAAGAAGTAGGGATTACAGCATTTCAAAAAATCATTACAGATTATTCTATTATAGGCAAAAAGACCCCGAATAAGATCGCACGATTCTTCCAAACATATAAGAAAGACAAATAATCAGATCATTTGCCCGGAACCTTTTCCGTTGCTACAATGATAGAAACATAGAAGGAGTGCTACTCCAAATGATTAAGCCAGGAACTATTTTTAAAGCGATCGGCGGATACGAACCTATTGATAAAATAATTGCCTCTTTATATAAACATATTGGCAATCATCCGAAACTTATTCCTATTTTCCCAGATGATTTAACTGAATCCGCTCGAAAGCAACGTTTATTTCTAATCCAGTTGTTTGGTGGGCCTTCCGTTTACACAGAGGATCGAGGGCACCCGATGCTTAGAAGAAGACATCTACAGTTTGAAATTACACCTGAAAGAAAAG
Source organism: Virgibacillus sp. W0430 (assembly GCF_051846935.1). Taxonomy (NCBI): domain Bacteria; kingdom Bacillati; phylum Bacillota; class Bacilli; order Caryophanales; family Bacillaceae; genus Virgibacillus; species Virgibacillus sp. W0430. The sequence goes on along the minus strand of NZ_JBPYCS010000011.1, from coordinate 34,069 downwards.
ATGCTTGGTTGGAATGTATGCATAAAGCACTCGAAGAAGCACAAATAGAAGAACCGTATCGTAGTGCAATATATGAAAGACTGGCCATGACCGCCCAGCATATGGTGAATACACCTAAACAATAAAAAGGGGGACCAATGTATGGTTTGGAATCTTTATGAACAGACAAAAGCAAATCATGCAGACGATTCAGTGAAATATAATTTTATTGATTTTGTTGAAAAGCCAATTGAAATTTATGCTTTCATTGATCCTTTTTGTACGGAGTGCTGGACACTTGACCCTATTTTTAAGAAGCTAACTATGGAATATGGTCGTTTCTTTACGATTCGACCAGTAATAAGCGGCCGATTAATTAAATTGCAAAAAAAATCGAATAGACAAAGAAATCTAATTCCAATATGGGAGAAAACAAATAAATTTTCAGGGATTAGCTGTGATTTAGATTTGCATACAGATGATGTTCCGTGGATAACATCAATGGCAATTAAAGCGGCTGAACTGCAGGGAAACCGAGCAGGACGGCTCTATTTACGAAAAATACAAGAAGCATTCTTTATTAAAGATGAAGATATATCAAATGAAAAAGTATTAATTCAATGCGCAAAGGATGCACAGCTGGATGTAGATGAATTCACGAATGACCTCTATTCTCCTTCAGCAAAAAAAGCATTTCAATGCGATTTAAAAATTTTAAAAGAAATGCGTGTGGACGCGTTACCTACCCTCGTATTCTTTAACCATATAATTGAAGATCACGGAATTAAAATCGTCGGTACGCATTCATACGATACGTACGTTCATATATTAAAAGAAATCTTACAACAAGATGCACTACCAGCAAAGAAGCCAACACTGGAGGAGTTTTTAGCTCGACACGGAATGGTCGGAAATAAAGAATTAGCCATCATTTACGATTGGACAATTGCTGAAGCAGAGAGAGAAATGAAAAAGCTGCAATTGAAACGAAAAGTTAAGAAAATAAAAATGAATTATGATTCCTTTTGGAAATATATCTGTTAATCAATCACTCTAAGTAGAATTATAGGCTTAGAGTTTTTTATTCTAATATGTAGTCTTTATTCATAGAATTATAGTAAGAGTTGATGCGTATAGTCATCGTATTATAATAGGGTGTTTCGGAAAATACTGGGTAGGGAGTAGTTCTCTAACATCTCGCGCATGCAATATACTCGCTTTCCGTCAGCCAGTGTGAACCTCCTCGTCCTACGCACTGTGGAATCTCACAGACCTTTTTCCTATCGCTTAATTCTTGCATCGTCCATACGCTACTGTCGGAAAGCCTTCCTGATTTTCCACACACTAATTCGAAAGCCCAAAAATAATAAAAGTGGAGTGTGAACGAAATGGGATTTATTTTTTTAATAGTAACGTTTGCCGCTTTTATTTTGAATTTATTTGGACTCATGCAGTTTATTCCACTCTTCATTACATTGCCTCTCTTGTTTATATCAATTTATTTAACCATTTATTCCTTTACTTATCAAAATTTGTACCGGGGCCGAATGCGTTAATATCGATATTACGCCATTTGCGTTTTTAAAAGGTGGAAAGGGCTTCAAGTAATGCTACTTTTGAAGTCTTTTTTATTCGTGGGACTATAAAATAACGTTGATACAGATAGAAGAAATCATAACAAAAAGGCATAGACGCAACATGTACGACTATGCCATTTTTTTAAAAAACATTTTTCACTACTAGCACCACACTAAAAGTATTTTCTTTGTATTAACCACAAGATATCGCTCAAAATAACGATCGTTTGTCGGTGGCCTCATAAATCAGGTAAGCTGTTTTTATTCGCCAACGTTATTTAATGTAGAACTTTTATTTTAGCTTTTGTAAGAGGCTTTCCATCTCCGTCAATTTCTGATCGAATACTGCTAAAGCATCCAATATCGGTTGTTTTTCAGTCATATCGACTCCTGCTTTTTTTAGCACTTCAATAGGATAGTCGCTACTGCCCGCTTTTAAAAACTCCATATAGCGGTTTACAGCTGGATTTCCTTCTTCTAAAATTTGTTTTGCTAATGATGTAGCTGCAGAGTACCCTGTCGCATATTGATACACATAATAATTATAGTAAAAATGAGGGATTCGGGCCCATTCCAGACCGATTGCTTCATCTGAAACGACGACGTCACCGAAATATTTTTTGTTTAATTCATAATACGTTTCTGTTAGTTTATCCGCCGTTAAAGCCTCTCCGTTTTGAGCAAGCATATGGATCGAATGCTCAAATTCTGCAAACATCGTCTGACGAAAAACGGTTCCACGAAAACCTTCCAAAAAGTGATTTAAAATATATAATTTTTGCTTTTCATCATCCAAATAGTTGAGCATATATTCATTTAACAACGCTTCGTTACATGTTGAAGCAACTTCGGCAACGAAAATAGAATAATTACCATAGCGATACGGTTGTGACTTACGTGTGTAATAGCTGTGTACGGAATGTCCAAGCTCGTGTGTTAACGTAAACATATCATTTACATTGTCTTGCCAATTTAGCAAAATATATGGGTTCGTACCATATGCACCTGATGAATATGCACCACTTCGTTTCCCACGATTTTCCTCTACATCAATCCAACGATTTTGGAAGCCTTCTTGAATAATAGAAGTGTACGCTTCACCTAAAGGCTTCAAACTATTTAATACATGTTCCTGAGCTTGTTCGTAAGGTATTTTCATATCAATGTCTTGGACGAGTGGTGTAAATAAATCATACATGTGCAGTGCATCAAGCCCAAGAACATTCTTGCGCAGTTTTGCATAGCGGTGTAATAAGCCAATCCGATCGTTAACCGCATCGACTAAGTTATCATAAACGCTTTCTGGGATATTATTCCCATCTAAAGCAGCATGTCTTGCAGAATCGTAATTCCTTACCCTAGCGTAAAAATTATCTTTCTTCACAGTACCACTTAATGTTGTTGCGAATGTATTTTTAAAATCACCATACGTTTTATACATTGCTTCAAAGGCATCTTTTCGAACATTCCGATCTTTAGATTCAAGGAATCCTAAATAACGTCCATGTGTCAGTTCGACTGCTTCTCCCTTTTCATTCGTAATTACAGGAAAAGTTAAGTCAGCGTTATTTAGCATACTGAATGTTTGTGAAGCAGATTGGAGGGGATCCGATGCTTCAGCGAGCAATGCTTCTTCTCGTTTACTTAAAATATGCGGACGTTGCCTCGTAATTTCATCCAACGTTTTTTGGTACATTTTTAATTCTGGTTTTTCTTTTATAAAGTTCGCTAATTTGTTCGCATCTATTTCAAGCAGCTCTGGTACAATATAACTCATACTACTCGAAGCAAGCGTTAATATATTATCTGCTCGAGCATTCATCGCTTGGTAAAAACCATTCGCAGTGTCTTGGTCATAACGCATATGCGAGTATGTATATAATTTGCCAAGTCGTTCTGATAATTTATCTTGGAGTTGTAAAACATTTAATACGTTATCTGCAGCGTCCCCTAATGTATTTTGGTAGTTCGTAATTTCAGGAATATCTGCCTCTAATGCTTTATACTCTTGTTCCCAAAGTTCATCCGTTGCAAAGATATCCTCTAAGCGCCACGTTCTTTCCTTAGGTACCTCATCACGGCTTTGTAGCTTTTTTGTATTTTCAGCCACTTTTCATTCCTCCCAATTCATTTTGCATATTAATTCACAACAAGTTCATTTTTTAATACTACCTACCCTATAGTTTAAATAAAATAACTAACTCTTACTAGTATAACGAATTTAATTGCCTTCATGCTTAAAACTAATAATTTGCAGATTGATTCAATCGACAAATTAGATGTACATTCTTTCGTACTATTTTATTTTTTATTTGTTCGAAGCACCTGTAATGTGGATAAATCACCTTCTAAAGCATCTTCTATATAATTGTAAAATCGGAAAGGTCGCAACTTTTTATATTCTCCGGTTGCAGTTTGTTTTATTATTTTTAATCGACTTAAAAGCTGTAAATATTGTTTAACTGGATCTTGTTTGCTTTGTAGCAATGGAAAGTGAGCAGAAGTGAATTGTTGGGAGCACAGTACATTTTTACATTGTCTTAGTGTAAATAGGCTTCCTGAGGATAGTGGATGAACTACATCTAAACATATACGGCTTTGCCAGTTCCACGGCGGTGTTTTCATTTTATATTGCCTACTTACAGGGAGATGAATTGCAGAAGGTAGCTGCTGAGGATGCAATCTTTTTTCATATAACCATTGCCGCCATTTTCGTTCCTGACCAAACGATCGCCCTCGCGGCTGCAACCGAAGGATACGCTTTTCATTAAGCCAAAATCGGTATAAATCAACCGATGTGTCCCCATGCTTTTGAACGAGGTCGTTTAATTGCAAATTAAATAAATGGAAAAATCGCAGTTTGCCGATAGCTTTTCTCGTTGTAGCCATATAAAAGGAATGGAATATTAGAAATTGACAGGTGGATGGACAGAGGAAATATAATGTTATGGGCATCGTAGGAGAGAATTGATGCATACATTGTAAAATAAATTCATTTAATTGCAATGCTTGCTTTTGAATTCGACGCAAATGATTTGCACCTAGAATCCATAATGGAATAATACCGATAGCACGGTAGCATAAATTTCTTTTTCGTATTTCTGCGTCTGATATTTTTGCGCTTTGAAATTCTACTGCAATTTGTTGATAATTTATATTGGCTAGCAAATCTGGCCGTTGTTTAATTTCAGCAATATATGGCTCTAGGTTTACGTGTATGGATTGCTTTTTTAACCATTCGTATAAAAGAAGCTTTCCTTTTTCATGATACGGACCTTCACCACCGCTACTTGGGCAAGTACTTTGTTTTATATGAGCAAAGTGTGGTGTTACTTTGTTACCTGCCTTTATTATAACTTTGTTCTGGCATGCCGGGCAGTAAAAGGTCGTATGCTGACGATGCCATTCAATCTTCGTTTTGTTTAGCATCGCTAAGACGACAAATTGACCTTCCTTTGTTTTTGCTTGCAACACTTTTTATAATCCCCTCCTTCATTACCTAAATTCGACAGTTATATGCATATTCCTTCATTTGGAAGCTTGCGCTCTGATTTCGTTGACTTGTACTTCAGCCGACAGGCTTTCCTCAGTTACTGCCTTAGCTTCTGTAGGTGATCTATCCGAGTCGCTACAGTGAACTTCGGACGCTTGCTATTTCCGCAGGAGTCCGTCGACGTTCGTTCCATTCAGCTTAAAGAGGGCTAATAGACTTATTGCACACACTTCCATGCTGTTTCATTTGCGTAGAAGTGTGTTTCTTTATGATTTGTATTGTATTTTGTTTCTACAGGTTTAAGCTTGAAATAAAGCATGATCTGATTCTTATCATTCGTGAAGCTTCTCTACCCATAGGCGAATCGACAAATGATTTCCTTCCTGGATATGGTTTTCAACGACTATTATTCTACATAGAAATTCACTTGTTTTCTATTAGAAAATCAAAATGACGTTGGTGAATGTCCTTCCCATTTCCCTACCAAAAAGTAATGTGATTTTTCTTCACCAGCGTCATATATTGTACAACATAAAAAAATGATTTCGATCTCCAACTTGAAGACCAAAATCATTTATAACGGTCGCTAGTACTTCCCATTTTTTATAAGGAAAATAGCGATTGAATCTGGTGAAACACATCATCTTCTATTATTTTAGTTCCATAAGCCTCTAATAGGTGAATTGTTGTATCGGATTCCTCACTATATTCAAATACTTGACTTAAAATATCCTCTTGATTTGCCTCTGTCTCTGGGGCAAACTCCAAATACATGTAATACGTATTTTGATAATTATATAGTGTTGTAATAAAATCTGTTTCTTCTGTAAAGTGAATATAATGACTGAGTTGAATTACATCTTCAAAATTATTAAAGCGTACGATTACTGCCAATGGTTTATCATTCTCTTCCTGTTCCGTATCTTTATCTTTTTGAAGCTTATCTGCCAAAATACTCTCCATTTTTTCATTCACATTGCTATCAATGGTTTCATCATCATCAACTGACAGCTCTAGACTTTCTCCATTTTTTGATACTTGCGCTTTTGTAACAATGATTTCTAAGCCCTTTTCCAATGCTTGCACTTGAATCCAAAGTGGGCCTTCGACGGAAAAATCTTCCTTATAATTAACCTCATCCATCATTTGCCAAAATAGCTGCTCGCTCCGCTCGCGATTGTACCATATTTCTTCTCTTTCAAAACCGCGATCCTCGATGTCTATATACGAAATATAAAATTTAACCGTGTTTTCATTAATTCTTTCAATTTCCATAATTAATTCTCTCCCTTCTATAAATAATACAAGCTTGCTAGTTACTTTATCCTTAAAATGACACTAGCTTTAAAGTATAAAATAATTAGGTGGAAGAGATGATTCCAACCAGACTTTAATGATTCCTTCTTATATATCTATTGTATGATATTCATATCCTTTTTGAAAATATAAATGACTATTTGTTTAATATATTATTCTAAACGACTTTTATTTATTTGTCACTAGATGTTTTCCCCATGTTTTCCATTATTTCAATAGTTTAATTGGAAGCAAACAAGACAAAAATCACTCGTGTATAAAAACATAAACGAGCAGCTTGAATATTTCTTCATAGCAATAAGTGTCGTTTCAAAAGATATTTAATTGGTATTTTTTGTCTCAAAAGTATATTAAGCTCTTGTTAATGGTTTAGTATTTCCAAAACACACCTCTGTACATTTATGAGATTTTGACTTTCTCCAAAAATTTAAACTAAGTTATATAGATATAGCCATCTATAATTTGTTTTCCCCAAATAATAAACAAGTAATCCGTAATATCCATTAATTATGTTGTTGCATCTCAAAAAAAAGAACAATTACATTTAATACGGTCTCCAATCTTCAGCATTAAGCGTAAGCAAACTAAAAAAACACAACCCGATGTATTGAAGGTTGTGCTTTCTTATCAAATTCAAGCAAGCCATAAAATTAATTGACCATTCGCTGGGCTTCACGCAACTGAAACGTACGAACTGTTCTTGGCAAAAACCGACGAATTTCATCTTCGTTATATCCGACCTGCAATCGTTTTTCGTCCAAAATAATTGGACGACGCAACAAGCCAGGATTTTTCTGAATAAGAAGAAATAAATCTTTTAACGGCAGTTGGTCAATATTTACATCAAGCTTTTGAAAAACTTTTGAGCGAGTAGAGATAATTTCATCTGTTCCATCTTCCGTCATCCGTAAAATTTCTTTTATCTCGTCCAATGATAATGGTTCGGAAAATATGTTTCGCTCCGAAAACGGTATCCCGTGTTCTTCAAGCCATGCTTTCGCTTTCCGGCAAGATGTACAACTTGGCGAGGTATAAAGTGTTACCATGTAACTTCACTCCTCATTTCTAAAAAATGTATATAACAAATCGTTAATCAAATGGTTAGTTCACTTAAAGTGATACGTTTATTTGTCTAAGTTAATTATACTATATTTGTCAAGTAAAAGGTAGGGGCTACGATAAAAAATACATCGAGTTTACCACTTTTCAACAAGATAGTGTAATTAAAATTAATATACCACTAAAATTCACTTTTTAAACATTTTTATCAAACGTTTCCATTTTTTTGTTGTTTAACTTGTTCGGTAGGATCATTTTGGATTTTCTTTTAACTTTTTAAACATGCTTGTACCTGCTTCATCCTTTATCATAAGTACTTCATCGACTGTATCATACGAAGTGCCGTAAATTTCCTTATCTTTGTATGTATGAATTTTAATATATGTTTGTTTGATCTGTTCATAAACCTCTTTTTCAGAACTTTCTTTTGGAGACCAATACAGTATTTCCAGTGGTGTTTCTTCTTGTGTCGCCAAAGATCGACGATTATACCCAATAGAACTGGCGTGTCTGAAATCCTCTCGTTGATAAAAATGTAATCGTTTTTGGGTATCCGAATCTTTATAATCAATTGGTTCAACTTCAAGAATAATTGCTTTGTTTTTCTTTTTTAGCTTTTCAAGCAACTGATGTCCAATGCCTTGTCCTCTTGACTTTGCAGAGACCCATAAATAATCAATAAAAATAAATTCATCAAATTCAGCATACATTAAGACGTGATGGGGGCCCTCGTCCTTCCGGTATATTTCCCCTTTTTCTTTTAGTAGCATTTCCATGTGGGCTTGTGATTTCATTTCTTCCACCGGAAAGTATGCAGACAGCTTTTCGTACCAATTCATTTAGTGTATACTCCTTTTCTCTTAAAAAATGACTCCATGCATAATATGATATGTGCTTTAATCACTTGTAGTTGAGTATACCCACTTTTTCCAAAATTTAATCGAGCTTTCAACTAATTAGAAAGTGGGAAATCTATTTAAATTATGCAAAGTCCAAATTTTTATTCGTCCGTCTATTTATAACGCTCCGAAATGTACTTAGCTTTCTGTGGGTGGCTCGTGTGCCTTTATAGAACGAAAGCTTCTACAAAGGCTCACCGATGGCCTTTCTCCCACTAAAAATTACGGTAACTACTAGAACTATGCAGTACACGGTTCGTTTTTCGTTAGATTATTGATATATGGTCGAGGCCTTTTGTGTCTAATTTATTGATAATCTACATTTTTAGTGTACGTGTTTCCAGCATTCCAAAGTAAATATTCGTCAATGCCGTTTTCTTTTAGCGCTTTAATTTGAGCTTCTACTTCTTCCTTACCATACTGTGTAGCAGGACCTTTATAGAGCCACGGCGCTTCGAAGTCTTGGATCCACGGACGAGACGTCGGTCTATTTTCTAGTTTTTCTAAAACAGAATTTTCAACCTTCGCATATTCATTCACAAGACGATAAGGTTCTTTATCAGGAAAAGGAATGCCAAAGTAAGCGGTCCAGTGGCTTGGATAAATCATTGATGAAATAACATCGACATGACTAGAAATTTTTGAGAAATTTTGCCCTATACCTGGCGTTTCTTCTATCGTTGCAGCATAGCCAAAAATATCAACAGAAACATCGACATCATAATGTTCCAATTCCTTCTTTGCATAAGCAACAAAATCAGTAACAGCTTCAACTCGTTTTTTTACATTGCTTAAATCAGAATTTTCATAGTCTCCAAGTGTGTAATCCAATGTTGCATCCCTGTGTTCAAACCCTTCTGGAAATCGAACATAATCAAACTGAATTTCCTGGAAGCCGAGCTCGGCAGCCATTTTTGCTATTTCTATATTGTATTCCCATACTTCTTTCTCAAAAGGATTTACGAACGCTTCATTTCGGTTGTTAACCCATACGTTGCCATTTTTCGTAAAAGATAAGTCTGGTCGTTTATTTGCTAAAACAGAATCTTTAAAAACAACGATACGAGCAATTGGATAAATTTGCTTTTCTTCTAGTAGCTCTAATAGTTTTCTAGGATCTTTAATAAAATTATCCGCCGCATCCTTCATCGAGGAATCGCCGTCCGGTATAAATGTCAGCTTTCCAAAATCCTCTTTCACATCAATAACCATTGCATTTAAGTTTGTTGTTTCTACTAGATTAAGTAGTTTTTCAAACCGTTGTCCACCTGCAGATGGCCCTGTAACATAAATCCCTCTTACAGCGTCAGGATATTCAAAGTGCAATCCAGAATCGTATGTAAATCTTTTAAATCCTTTATCTGTCTTTATTTCTTCTAACTTAATCTGTTTTTCTTTATGAAAGCTTACTTCTTTTAATTCACTACCTACAATAGATATAGGATTACTAAAAGAAAGGCAGATTATAAATATAATAGATATGTATTGAAGTTGTTTTTTCCCCAAGCTGCTCATCTCCTCGTATAGTATATTTAGGCAATAATCTTAGCCTATGTATTCTGATTCATTTTTAAGTTATACCGACTTTAAAACTCCGTTATCTTATGCTGCAGGCGGACGCTTTCTGCGGGCACTGCTTGAGCCTCCTCGCTCGTAAAGAGCGCTCACTGTGGGGACCCAAGACGCATGCTTTCCCGCTAGAGTCGCCGCCTGCAATGAAAGACAACTCCGTTTGTACTCTGATTTGTAAATGAACGACTTGTATCATATATCAATCACTTGGACACTCCGTGATGTTTCTAGATAATGGTCTTAGGCTCATTTGGGACCGCTCTTATTCTCCTTGCGGTCATACCCCCATTAAAAAGGCTGTTTTCAAGTGTACGTTTGTCCTTCAAACACGTAGGCTGTACACCTTGATATTCAAACCTGGATGTTAGTAGCTCCAGGGCAGCTTTCGATACCAAGCTATGTATCTATTATAAAGCACATAATGTAAAAACGAAATGGAAACTAAGTTATTTTGTCGAATTAACGTATGTGAAAGTATTAGAGTGATATTGTACAAACAATTTTCTTAGTTCCTATACTGGAGAATACTATCTATAGTTATTTTATTATGTCAACGGCGACAGGTAAAACGTATTAAAAAACTAGATTATTTTACAAAAAAGGGGCTTTTCAAGCTTGTAAATTTGTACCCACAATTACGTGACTCAATCCAAATTTGTGTATGAGTAAACTGTTTGTGGGGGAACACATGCACGAATCTAACTAGATAATATGTGATTAATTTTACTTCGAACGATATACACATGAATAACACCGTTGATTTTCACTGCAGGTGGATGCTTTCTGCGGGCACGGCTTCAGCCTCCTCGGAAAGCGTAGTGTATATCTACTGCGCTCGGTAGGAATCAATACTAAAATTAACGAATACAAAGAGAGGTTTTAACTTCTTAAAATAACACCCACAATTACGTGACTCAATCCAAATTTGTCTTAAACTTGATTTATTTTTTCTCCGTAGTATATAATTTGAGTGAATCAGTACAATTGAACAAGCAGCGATCCGCGCTTTTAGGCTCATAAGTAATAACGATGGATTACAGGCTTTTTTATTTATCTTTTTTATTTCGAATACATACAGAAATAGATGTTACATTTGTAACGAGTAAACTAATGGAGTGAATTATTTTGAAAACAATATTTTCCGGGATACAACCGAGCGGCACATTAACGATTGGAAATTATCTTGGAGCAATTCGACAATTTGTACAATTACAAAATGAGCATGATTGTTATTTTTGTATCGTTGACAATCATGCGATTACAGTCCCGCAAGACCCAGCAACACTACAACACAATATTCGTTCACTTGCTGCAATTTATCTTGCTTCAGGTATCAATCCTGAAAAATCGACTTTGTTTATACAATCTGAAGTATCAGCACATACACAACTTAGCTGGATGCTTCAATCGATTAGCTATATGGGCGAGCTCGAACGGATGACTCAGTTTAAAGATAAATCTTCTGGTAAGGAGGGTGTTTCTTCTGCTTTATTTACCTACCCTGCTCTAATGGCTGCAGATATTCTACTTTATCAAACGAATATTGTTCCGGTTGGTGACGACCAAACTCAGCATCTAGAGCTTACTAGAAACCTTGCACAGCGGTTTAATAATCGATATAAAGAAACCTTTGCCGTTCCTGAAATTCGTGTTCCTGAGGTAGGTGCTCGAATTATGTCCTTGCAAGAGCCACAGAAGAAAATGAGTAAGTCTGATGAAAATGAAAAAGGGTTTATATCAATGCTTGACAGCCCGAAAAAAATTGAAAAGAAAATCAAAAGTGCTGTCACCGATTCAGAAGGGATCGTTAAATTTGATAAAGAAAACAAGCCAGGCATTTCAAACTTACTAACAATATATGCAAGCTGTACTGGAGATTCCATCGAATCACTTGAGGAAAAATATAAGGATCGAGGGTATGGAGAATTTAAAGGGGATACTGCAAAAGCTGTCCTTCACCTGTTGGAGCCGATCCAAGATAAGTACGAACAATTAATTAATTCTAATGAATTAGATCAAATATTAGATCAAGGAACAAAAAAAGCAACCGAAACCGCAAATAAAACATTAAAAAAGGCGTACCAAGCTATGGGTCTTGGAAGAAAGTAAAATGGACATGAAACAAACTAGGTCAAATGACTTTAAGGTTCAAAAGATAAAAAATCAGTGCTCGTAAAGAGGCACTGATTTTTTACTTTAGTTTAGATGTATTATGCTTTTGCGTTTGTTCAAATTCCCACATATTTTCAAGAAAAGGATGGCCTTTAATAAGTTGAAAGCATAACTCTTCATGACGTGGACTCCATCCATGCTTCACATCATGATAAAGAGCATTCCATACTTTATCTTTATCCATATAACGAATAAACGGGTACTTTTTCGGTTCCCATTCCGTTAGCCAATAGCGAAGCTCTTCCAAATTGTTAATCGTTCGTAATTGATCAAGCGCCATCATTAATAATTGCTTTAACTGCCGTTCCCTTCTAGTCAATCCCACTACATATGCCTGTTTTAGAGAAATAATATCATTATGCGCTTCCTTTTCTTTTTGCTCAAATTTAAAATCGAGTTGTTTCGTACTTTTCAGCATTCCATATACAAGCTGTTCTTGCCTAGGAATTAACCGGCTTTTTCGTACGGGTATTTGATACCCAATCGTATCAAAAGCAAGACTATTTTTTCCATTAGAAACGATACAAGCATATGCAATCTCCTTTCTTTCTTGACCGTTTCTTCTGTATGCACGCTTATGTATTTTATTTAATAAATCATTAGGCAAATCATTCATTCCATTTTCTATAAAAGAAAAGCATTCATCTGTTATGTATAGTAATGGAACTTGATCGAGCAAATCGATGCGATCTGATTTGCGCCACTCATGAAAATAACATACATTGTAGCCGTGCTCTTCCCCTTCAAACCAATTTGCCCATACATCATATAAATACAACATGTTGCACCCACCTTTTAAAGCATTTAAAATCATTATGACCATCCTAGCAAAAAAATATTCTTATGGCAGGCTGCTAGCTATGATTCGGAAAACGATAAATAACAAATGCCATTATTAAAAACCCTAGTGGAAGAAAATAACACTCTACTCTGCTTTTAATAAAAATAAAGTATTCAACCCACGTAATGCCAGCAGGCAAAAAGTTCATATAAGCAATGATTGATACACCACCAGATACAGCAAGTCCAAAGCCAATTAAGAACATAAACATATGCAACATCATTTTATCCACCCCTGGCCTGTCCACCTCTTTGTATAAATATATGCTTGTAAATTAAATTAATGATTATATAAGCGATGGGAACCACCCTTGAAAAGACGAATACGGACATTTGAAAAATTGTTAAAAATAACAAAGGTTCTGATGACCAACTTAATGGATCAGAACCTTTTTATTGCTTATCTATTAAATTTATATGCGTTTATTTAAATTTTTTAAATACAAGCGAAACATTGTGTCCGCCGAACCCAAATGAATTACTCATTACAACGTCTATCTCTTGTTCTCTAGCTACATTTGGCACATAATCCAAATCACATTCTGGGTCTGGTGTTTCATAATTTGTTGTTGGTGGAATTAAGGAATCGTCAATTGCTTTCGCAGCGATCACTGCTTCTACACCACCTGCCGCTCCTAGTAAATGGCCTGTCATTGATTTTGTTGAAGACACAGCTAGTTTTTTAGCGTGGTCGCCAAATACGGTTTTTATCGCTTCTGTTTCAAATCGATCGTTCATATCCGTACTTGTACCATGTGCATTAATGTAATCAACATCCTCTACAGAAAGCTGAGCATCTGTTAAAGCTTGTTTCATTGCTCTTGCTGCTCCTTCACCACCTTCAGCTGGTGCGGAAATATGGTACGCATCGCCTGTTGAACCATACCCTACAACTTCAGCATAAATGTGTGCATCTCGCTCCAATGCTGTTTCTAATGTTTCAAGAATTAATATACCGGCTCCTTCACCCATTACGAATCCATCTCGATTTTTATCGAATGGTCGACTTGCTGTAGCTGGATCTTCATTTTGAGAAAGTGCACGCATGGAAGAGAATCCCGCAAACGCCATATTCGTAATCGGTGATTCAGTTCCACCAGTAATAATATAATCGACGTCCCCTCTTTGAACCGCTTTATACGCATCCCCAATCGAATTGGCACCTGAGGCACAAGCGGTTACCGTACAAGAATTAATTCCTTTTGCACCGAGCTGGATAGAAACTTGGCCAGCAGCCATATCCGGAATTAACATCGGAACAAAAAACGGGCTCACTCGTTTTGCTCCTTTTTCAATGAATTTGCGTAACTGCTCCTCATATACTTGCATTCCGCCAATTCCACAGCCAATCCAAACACCTACGCGTTCGGCATTGCTGTCATCAATTGTTAATCTTGCATCCTCTGCAGCCATTTTTGCTGCTACAACTGCATACTGTGTAAATAAATCCATTTTTCGTATATCTTTTTTATCGATGTATGTCGATGGATCAAAGTCTTTTACTTCAGCAGCGACATGTACTGGAAATTGCTCACGATCTACCTTCGTAATAAAATCGATTCCTGAATTGCCCGCTTTAATGTTGTCCCATAGTGTCAATGCATCATTACCGACTGGTGTGACCGCACCAAGACCTGTTATAACTACTCTTCTATTCGTCACCATTTTTGGCCTCCCTTTACATTACTTCCTAATTATAAATTCCGTAGTTTGTTTATAAAGCTACATTTTTATCTAGCATTAATTTACCATACTTGTACGTGGCGATTGCTTATTTTCCCCAGCGAATTGCGGCTGCACCCCATGTTAAACCGCCACCAAATCCTACCAACACAATTAAATCATTTTCTTTTATTTTACCTTGCTTTACCGACTCAGATAGAGCAATCGGTATCGAAGCGGATGAATTGTTGCCATATTTTTTAATCGTTTTTGCCATTTTCTCTTCCGCGATGCCGAGCCGTTCTCGAGCGGCTTCCATAATGCGAATATTTGCTTGGTGTGGAATTAAATAGTCGACATCCTCTTTTTTTAATCCAATTTTTTCTACGACGTTTACAGATGATTCTGGCATCTGTCGGACAGCAAATTTGAAAACCTCTCTCCCGTTCATAACGAGATGGTCATTTTCATTTTGGTACAGCTCTCTTCCTCCAGCACCGTTAGCACCTAGTTCATGAGAAAGAATGCCTTTCCCTTCTGAAACCTCTCCAACAACAACTGCACCTGCACCATCGCCAAGTAAGACACATGTGTTACGATCTGTCCAATCTGTTATTTTAGACAATTTATCAACACCAACTACTAAAACATGCTTGTATGTTTTTGCTTCAATAAATTGTTGTGCTGTAACGAGTCCATAAACAAAACCCGTGCAAGCTGCACTTACATCCATTGCAGCTGCATGTTGTGCACCTAATCGGTCTTGAAGCATACATGCTACAGATGGAAACGGTGTGTCAGGTGTTACCGTAGCAACTAAAATTAAATCAATATCTTTCGCATTTATATTCGCATCCTTCAATGCACTTTGAGCAGCAAAGAAAGCCATATCAGATGAATTTTCGTTATCTCCAGCAATTCGACGCTCTTCAATTCCCGTTCTAGAAGTAATCCATTCATCCGTTGTATCAACTATTTTTTCCAAGTCTTTATTCGTTACTATTTTATCCGGAGCGTAATGTCCTACCCCTAAAATGCCTGCACCCATATATCCAACCCCTTAGTTAATTTAATTATTACTATCAAATGTTATGACTTGGTACTAATTTTAATGTAAATTTTTAACCGTTGCAAGCAAAAAAAACGCTTAGGTTGAGTCACTTATTTAGGGATGGTTATTTTACAACCTTGAAAAACACCCTTTTTGTAATATTGTAATTAAATATCATGCGGTTACCGCCGTTCCTAATTACTACGCTTTCTATGGACAACGCCTCAACTATTTCGAGAATTTTATCCAACTACCTAAGCCGATTTTTCGACTGTTGCTTTTCCAACTAGAGTCTCTTGTCTTCCATACGCTATTGTGTGCAATATACATACGCTTAGTAACGGTTCGTTACATTATTGCTCATTCGGTAAAAGTCCGGTATCTTGATATATTTGTACAGCTTCTTCTACTTTTTCGATGAAGCTGTTTGGAACTTGATCGCTAAATGCCCCTAAGGAAATAACCTCATCTTGAAAATCAAATGTCAGCTTTTCACCTTTCAGTTCCCCCATTTGAAACATATGTGCTGTTATCAAATAAAGTCGGTCTGCATGATGAATGGTGCTCGTCAGTACCTTCGACTGATCAATGGAAGACTGATCCGTAACATAACCTATTGCATACTTTCTGTTATTAGTTGCCTTTTGAACAATTTCCGTACTAAAACTATCGCCTGCTGGATAAAATACATCTGTATTTTTCCCAAGCATTCGTTCATACATAGAAGTAGCAGTTACTTTATCATGCCAATCATTTACATAGTTTATATGAACATTTACATTTCCATCTTCATACTTTACACCTTCAAAAAAACCTTCAACTTCTGTTTGCCATTCATGTGCAGCAATTACTCCAACTGTCTTCGTAGTAGTCATTTTACCGGCCACCATACCTGCAAAGAATCCCATTGCATGCGAATCAATATTTATACTCGTTACATTTTTTCGTGTATAGTCTCCGTTAAAATAAATGAAGTGAACGTCCGGATAATATGAAGCAATTGTAGCAAAATACTTACCATACGTACTACTATGGCCATATATAAGATTAACACCACGATTTACGAGTTCATCTACTGCTTTTATTACATCTGCTTCGGTAGTAACTTGATCACGATAAAAAACATCAACATTGTATCGGTCTCCAATTTGTACGAGCCCGATATATCCTGTTTGATCCCATTCATTATTTTGTGCAATACCTTCTACTAACATGCCTACTTTATGTATTTCATTCTCTTTTGAATTAAAGCTACAGCCTGTCCATACGAATAGTACTGTGAAAAATAGTATTGCTTTAAAAGTCCGACACACGATTACACCTCACTTTGACAAGACGGCTTGATACGTTTCGTAATAGCGCGTATAGTGTTTTTGTACTCTTTCAACTTCTTCTACGCTCATATTGTCATAAAGATAAATCGACTTTTCAATTTTTTCAGTAGCATCTTTACTATTTCTAGATTTAATAAAAATTTGTTCAGGTAAAGAAGTTGCATGCATTAATTGTACCAAACTTCCGACAAATCGTTCGATATAAACTGCTTCTTTTATAAATTTGTTGGAACTATACGGGATAAATGCGTGATTAGTATGAATACCTTCTTCCGTCATAGGCATCCATTCTCCAAATAATGTTGGTAATTGTATAAATGTATATTGCTTCGTATAATTTCGTATAGCTGTTTTTTTTACCTGTTTATCACATAATACAAAATGACGCTCACATGAAATTTTACTTATAGATGTATCTACGGTAAAAGCAACATCATATGTGTCCTGCGCCGTATCAGGTTCAACGAGTGAGAAGTTCGTGTTCCGTCCTAAAAACATGTGAAAATGATCCGTTGTCTTATCATTGCTGCAACTTCTCCCGTCAACCTTCCATCCTTCCTCCAGCAAATAGGATACAATATGAAATCCAACCCAATGAAAGCAATTGTTTACAAAAACAAACATAGCATTCACTCCTTTTTCAATTTAAGAACAAACGTTGAACAAATCATAATGATGTACAATAAACAAAAAATATCGCTTTTATTTTAGACGTGCTTTTGATAAACTATATAAGGACATACTTATGCTTATAACAAATAATGAAAAATAAACGAGGTGTTTTGCGACATGCGATATATTATGACCGTTTTTTGGGCCGTATTGATTAGCGGTGTTGTATCCTATGTATTGAGCAGTATGGCTAGTGAGCCGTTTAGTGTAAGTGACTCTCTCATACTTGCTGCGATCATGGCGATTATAATTTTCGTATTGGGAGACGGTTTATTAAAAAATCAAGAGGATAATTAATATCTTGTCTTTTCCTTATTTACAATACGTCTAACAATGAATTGGCCAATTTGTGGCACCAGAAGAACGTAACCCTTGCCAGTGCATGAATCATTAGGCAAGGGTTTCTTTTTTAGAAAACATTTAATACCATGGTAAAATACTTAAGGCGGCAAGAGCAGCTAACGGAAAAACGAATCTTCTGAATCGTCTCCTCGGGCGGTATCCATATCCATAACCAGGTAAGCCATAATATGGCGTTCCGTATCCTGGATACCCATACCCCGGATAGCCTCCATATTGTCTTTGATGAGATTGTGTAGATTCGTCTGTATATGCATGCTCATACTCTGAAATTGGAACCGCCATGTAAACATACTCATTATCCAAACCAGTAATAATTCCGTCTACTTTGCTTCCATCCTCCATTTCAGCAAGGACGTAAGCATGCATGTGATTTTTACACATATCGTACATATGTTGTTTATGATTGTGAACCTTTTTCATCTAAATTAACCTCCTCACCAGTTAGGTTATTCAACTAGATGAAGGATGGTGACTTGTACTAGACGATAAAAAAAGATGAATATTTGAAAAAGGAGCGATTTTCTTGAACATGATTTCCGAGCTGTTACTTTTACTGAAATATATCTTTTTAGGTTTTGTTCAAGGATTTACAGAGCCAATTCCAATTTCCTCAAGCGGACATCTCGTTATTTTACGTGAACTATTTGGGATAAACATCCATGGACTTTCCTTTGAAATACTCGTGAATTTTGGTTCCCTAATAGCTGTTTTTCTCGTTTATCGGAAAGACATTATTCGTTTAACTGTAAATGGGATTCGTTATATTCTAAAGAGGGATGCACATGCAAAAAGCGATTTTCATTTTATTATGTATTTGGTCATTGCAACGATACCAACAGGGATAATTGGATTGTTACTTGAAGACTATATAAGTAGTCGTCTAAGTGCAGCTATATTTGTTGGGTTTACGTTACTTATTACTGGTGCAGCACTTTGGATTATTCGAAACTTACGAGGGAGGAAATCGGATGGCGATTTAAATGTGAAGGATGCACTTATTGTTGGTCTCGCTCAATCGGTTGCACTTATACCAGGTATTAGTCGTTCAGGCGCTACAATTGTTGCTTCTATGCTAGTCGGAATGAAGCAAGAAACGGCTTTACGTTTCTCATTTTTACTTTACATACCTGTAAGTCTCGGAGTAACTATTTTATCGATAGAGGACATCGTTAAAGATCCAAACTTTAGTGCGTTAGCTATCCCTTACTTACTTGCATTTATAGCTACGATTATAGCGACATTTTACTCATTAAAATGGTTTATGCACATTATGGCAAACGGAAATTTAAAGTACTTTTCTTATTACTGTTTTATTGTCGGTATTCTCGTCATCTTGTTTATTTAAAATCACAGTTTTAATATAAATTAATTGTACATTGTACAAGAAGCTTTTATACACTGCACCCATATTCTCTTCCGTCCTTTCGTAATGAAGGTCAGGTAAGAGGATATGGGCTTGCTTTTTTCTCCAATAACTTTCCGTTGGCCATTACAGTCGAACGCATACACTTCGTATTTTTGAGTTATCCACCACTTACTGGTGGAATAAAGGCAACCACATCGCCATCTGAAAGGACTGCTTGTTCATTGCTATATTCTTCATTAATCGCAATCATTGCTTGCTGAATATTTTTGAAATTATAAACAGCCAAATGAGTGGCTATTAATTCTTTCACAGTTAGTCCAACCGCATCTACTGTGATCTTTTCACTTCCTGCTTCTTCTTGCAGCTCAGCAAAAAACAATACATCAACCATCCGTCATCTCCTCCTTTTCCGGCATTCGTTCCTTATATGAGGTTTGTTCTTTTTGATCTCCTATCCATTCCGTGCCATCTTCCCAATGTTCTTTTTTCCAAATTGGGACAATTTCTTTAATTCGCTCAATCGCATATCGACTTGCCGCAAATGCATCTTGTCGATGGGGCGTAGAAACGGCAATAACAACAGCTATTTCTGATATTTCAAGTCGACCTATTCGGTGGGCAATCGCAACTTCGGCTTCCTTCCATTTCGCTTTAATTTCTTCCCCAATTTGAGCAAGTTTCTTTTCAGCCATTGGTACATACGACTGATACTCTAAATGAAGCGTGCGTTTCCCTTTCGTGAACTCGCGTGCAATTCCGGTAAACGTACAAATTGCACCTGCTTCCGGTCGAACTACTTGATCTACACACGTTTGTATTTGTAATGGTTTATCTGTTATCCAATAATTTTTACTCATCGTATCAATCCTTAAGCTTTCCAAATTAATTGTTCCAATAAGTGCATTTCTGAGAGGATATTGTTTAAATTAATACCTTGAAAATCACGTGCTTTTTTTAAGATCTGTTTTTCCCTCGCACCCACTCCGATAATATTTGTTAATGTTTCCAATAAAAGTAAATCCTTCTCATTTCGTACTAAAACAATTTTCGGGTAATTTGCTTGCTTGTACCCTTCAATTAAAATGACATCTAGTGGGAAAAGGAAATATAACCGAAGGAGCTCATCAAGCGACATTCCTTTTCCTCGATTAAAAATGAGCTGTAATTGCGTATCTCCTTGCACGCCGCCTAATTGTGCACCTGCTTCAATATGAGAAAAGCTATCCGTTTGCGTTACAAATTCTGGTTCTCCCCCATGACCATGGTGTTTAATTGTTCCTACTTGAATATTTTTTTCCGATAAATAACGTATAATTGCTGTAAGCAAAGCAGTTTTTCCAGAACTTTTGTAACCTACAATTTGAACGATAGGGATGTGCTTATTTTGCGACATTGTCTACCTCGCTTATAATAGTCGGTTAAACAGTTTACTTCATCTAATTTCGACATGCTACAACTGTATAAAATTGTACAAAAAAGGTCGATCCATTATGATGAACCAACCTGTTGTTACACTGTTAATCTGGAATACCTAAAGCAATTTTAGCGTATCGTGACATTTTATCCTTGCCCCACGGTGGATCCCAGACAATATTTACTTCAATTTCTTTAATCTCGGGAATATCTGAAAGTACACGACGTACGTCTTGTTCAATATGACCAGCCAATGGACATCCCATTGATGTTAATGTCATTGTCACTGTACATAGTCCTTCAGCATTTAAATCAACATCATAAATTAAGCCCATATTAACGATATCAATACCAAGCTCTGGATCGATAACATTTTCAAGTGCGCCCATAATGTTTTCTTTTAGAGCCTCATCCATAGCACATACCTCCTTCTATGTTCTCTTACCTATATTAAAACATATTTCTACTCTTTTTAAAATAAATTGTTCTAGTACGTATATTGTGTGTAAAGCAGTATTTGTTTTATAAATGTGCCTGAAACCACTTTACTGTTTCTAATATCGCTAGTCTACTCACCTTATGATCGCGGTTTTTCTCTCCAATAAATTGAATTAATTTTTTATCATCGTAATGATTAACTGCTTCCATATAGAAGGAGTGTGCTTGTTCAAACGGAATAACATCGTCTTTCTCTCCGTGCCAAAATAAAAGCGGACGATTATTGAGTAATGGGAGCTGCTTAGATAAATCATAGTCGCTCAACGTTTCGTACAATTGGGTAAGCATTTGTTCGGATATCGGAAGGTGGTCTTTATAATCGTGTACGAGCTCTTCTGCGTACGCAGTAATTTTAGGCGTCCCCATTAGTACAACGGCCGTTTTAATCCATGAATATTTAGTTAGAGCACTCGATGCCGTTATGCCTCCCATACTCGTTCCTGCCAACCCAATTCGATTATTAAGTATAAGCCTTTTTTGATTCAGTGCCTCATTTAATGCAGCGATGTCTTTAATGTTTTGTATAACAATATCCCAAAAAGCGAGTTCAAGCTCTGAGGTTGATAAATCGGCATTTCTCGCACCATGATGCATACTGTCTGGAAGAACGACACGGAAGCCTTTTTCAGCTAATAAGTAAGCAAGTGGCAAATTATGCTCTTTTGCACTTGTATAACCGTGAAAGTATAAAATAGTCGGCAGTGGCGTGTTAACTTTTTTATCCTTAGCTACAATGAGACAAGGTATATTATTTAACTGTTCGGAAATTATTCGTACCATTTAGTAAAACTCCTTAATTATTTTTACCTTCTATATTATCATAGTACTTTTATACTCGTTTGCAAAATAGAAAAAACCTATATATTGAGTCAAGTATTTGTGAGTGTTATTTTAAGAAGTTAAAAAACCTCTCTTTATATTCGTTAATTTTAGTATTGATTCCTACCGACCGCAGTAGATATACACTACGCTTTCCGTGGAGGCTGAAGCCGTGCCCGCGGAAAGCATCCACCTGCAGTGAAAATCAACGGTGTTATTCATGTGTATATCGTTCGAAGTAAAATTGATCACATATTATCTAGTTAGATTCGTGCATCTGTTCCCCCACAACCATTTTACTCATACAAACCTATATTCGAAGTAACTCCTACGTAAATTTCCTAATCTACATCTAAAATGCACTTTACTTCTCGTGCAATCACTTATACACTATATTCATACGAGGTGAAGCAAATGAGAAGTAAAAAACATTTAATCGCATTGGATTTAGACGGAACTCTCCTGACAGACAAAAAAGAAATTAGTCCTCAATCAAGACAAACGATCCTCAGAGCAATCGAAATGGGCCACATCGTTGTAATCGCCACCGGTAGATCAAACCGCACAAGCATACAATATTACCAGCAACTCGGATTGGTTACTCCAATGGTTAACTTCAATGGTGCACTTATATTTAATCCTAAAGATAGAAGTTGGAAAGCAAAGCATACCCCTTTAGAAAATCGTACAGCAATGGAAATCGTTGATATTTGCTATGAACTAAATACGAAAAACATTTTAGCTGAAGTGCAAGAAAGCGTATATTTAGATAAATTTGATGAACAAATCGTAAATGTTTTTCAAGCAAATTTAAATGCACGAGCGCCTTTCACAATAGGAAACATAAAAAACAAATTAAAAGAAAATCCTACATCACTTTTAATTCATCCAGATACAAAAAGTATGCATGAGCTCAGAAACCATTTTAGTGAAAACCACGCTGAGGTTATTGAACATCGTCAATGGGGGCCGCCATGGCATATGATTGAAGTAGTAAAAAAAGGAATTAATAAAGCAGAAGGTCTTAAAAGCATTGCTCAATATTATGATATCCCACAAGAAAGAATAATTGCATTTGGGGATGAAAATAATGACTTGGAAATGATTGACTATGCAGGTATTGGCGTAGCAATGGGAAATGCTATTGATGAATTAAAATCAATCGCAAAGCACGTTACTGTTTCCAATGAAGAACATGGAGTAAGTCTTTTCCTTGAAAGCTATTTAAAAATTAAAGAAAAGGTTTTATAAAAAATTGCCGGCAATTTCCTACAATAATTTAAATGGTATGAACCATACTAGGAGTGAACGCTAATAAAGTGTTCACTCCTTTTTCTATTTGACGATTTAAATAACAAGGAGGTAGCGTAATGGGGAAACAGAGTAAATCCAGACGCTTAAGCCAGAATATTACGGATGCTGCAAAGAAGCACGAAGAACAATTTCCTTATCGAGAACGCTTTACAGATGCAGAGCGTAAACGAGAAGAAGTAAAAAACAGCACAATAGGAGGGTTTTAGTTGGAAAAAAATCTTTTTCAACAAGCACGTGACGCATTAATGAATATAACGAATATGCAAGGTGGCGCTAGCGAAAATGAAAAACAAGCAGCACAACAAGCTATTCAGGCAGCATATAACGATGCTACACCAGAAGAGAAACAGCAGCTACAGGAATTAGAGCAACAATTGAAGCAAAACAATCAGCTACAATAATAGCTAGCTTTAACGACTCCTATGGAAGATGCCGACTTGCATCAGAATGTAATTGCCTACTCATTTTTTAAAAAATGAAACGGATTTATAAGTATGCAAGTCTAAATGCATACGGACGGTCAAAAGAACCGTTCGTATGCTAATTAAATAAGTTCTTTGTCAAATGGCGTTGGTGTTTTTTAAGTTGAGGAATACCTAATAATGAAGTAGAACTAAACATGAAAGCTTGCGTTCTGATTTCGCTGACTTGCACTACATCCGACAGGCTTTCCGCAGGCACGGCCTCAGCTTCTATAGCTCCTCTATCCGAGTCGCTACAGTGATCTTCTGAAGCGTGCTATTTCCGCAGGAGTTCGTCGATTTTTCGTTCCAGTCAGTTTAAAGAGGACTAATCGCCTTATTACACACACGTCAATGCTGTTTCATTTGCATTGGAGGTGTGTTTCTTTATGTTGTGTATTGTATTTTGTTTCTACAGGTTTCCGCTTGAAAGAAAGCATGATTCGATTCTTATAATTTGGGAAGTTTCTGTACCAACGAATCGACAAGTGATTCCCTTCATGGATATGGTTTTCAGCGACTTCTATTCGACGGGGAAATTCACTTGTTTTCTATTAGAAGATAAAAATGACGTTCGTGGCTTCACATTTCCCTACCAAAAAGTAATGTGATTTTTCTTGCCCAACGTCATATATTGTACAAATACTATATAGTACATATTTTTAATTTTATGAGAAGCTCTAACAAACTACCACTTCATACGCCAATAGCCGTTGACATTTGCGCAGACTCTAGTGGGAAAAGCAATTGACGAAAATCCATTTAGGAATTTGGTAAAACTTCCTAAATTAGTTGAGGCATTGCCCACAGAAAGCGAAGCATATGGCAACGGCGGTACCCGAACCGTATTTTAAAAATAAAATAATCGATACAAAACGCTGTTTTTCAACCTTCTAAATAGCCACTTACAAACATTTGACTTAATCATGCTCTTGGTATGAGTAAAATGTTTGTGGGGGAACAGATGCACGAATCTAACTAGATAATATGTGATCAATTTTACTTCGAACGATATACACATGAATAACACCGTTGATTTTCACTGCAGGTGGATGCTTTCCGCGGGCACGGCTTCAGCCTCCTCTGCGGTCGGTAGGAATCAATACTAAAATTAACGAATACAAAGAGAGGTTTTTTAACTTCTTAAAATAACACCCACAAACACTTGACTTAATCATGCTCTTGTTCTCAAATGTAAAACCATTTACAATATGGTATGATAAAAGTAGACAGTTTGAATGAAGGAGGATGCTGAATTATGGGAGTACGAGCAGAAAACACACCAAACCCAAATGCCATTAAGTTCACGAGCGACAAACTAATATTTGAAGGTACAAACAGTATCTCAGTTATGCCTGGAGATACAAGTGAGCATGAAATCATGAATGAACTCATGCAGCTGGAAGGCGTTGATAACGTATTTGGTTATCAAAACTTCATTACCGTAAATAAACAGTTTGATGCAGAATGGGAAGGTTTGACAGAAAAAGTCATTGCTGTCATGGAAAAGCGTGGCTATTAACGTATCTATACGTCCCTCTAAAAGAGGCTAAAATAATCACTAATAGTAAAAAAGAAGTCAGGATCGTTGTCTTTTGCACATGACAGCTACCTGGCTTCTTCGTTATTTACACTTTTTAGTAATGTGTACTTTAGCTACTAAGTGAAAATTTTTACTGCCCTCTCAATCAAGCTTTTTTAAATACGAATTCCTAATTAAATCGTAATGTAGCAAGCGCCGACGAGCCTCTTCCCCCAAAACAATTGTAAGTAGTCCCCATTTTGAACTTTATCAACGCCAGCTGGCGTACCCGTATAAATTATGTCACCAGCTCCAAGCCCAAAATGTTGCTTCGTATACGTTATAATCGTTGATAAATTAAATAGCATTTGTGTTAGCTTGCCTGTTTGTACAACAGAACCATTTTTCACCAAAGAAAATTCAGTTTCTTGTAATTCATCAATCGATACCACTGGCAAAAATTCACCGATAAGAGCCGAGTTAGGAAATCCTTTTGCAAGCAGCCACGGCTTTCCTTCTTGTTTTAATGTACTTTGGACATCACGTAGCGTAAAGTCAATTCCTAACGTAAAATAATCGATTACTTTTTCGATTTGAAAAACCAATATGAATAACAAATTCTATCTCGTGATGAATATCTCCTGCTTTCGAAGGTAGTACAACTTTTTGACCATTTGCCTTAACAAGTGCATGTGTCGGCTTTGTAAACAGTAATGGTGTTAAAGGTACCTTGTTTCCTAACTCTTTTGCATGTAAAGCGTAGTTTCTGCCTACACAAAAAATATTGTTTATCGAAAGCATCGCTCACACCCCCATAATCGATAAAGTAATTTAATGATCGCGTCGAAAAAACCCAAAAATTCCAGTTGTTTGTACTACATTTGTAAAAGCTTCTGGATCCGTTTCATTAATTATTTGCTCTAAATCATACAATTCATAACGCGTAATAACTAAAAACATCATATTTTTATCCTCTTTAGAATAAGCACCTTTTGCTGGGACAATTGTAATGCCCCGTACCATTTTTTTATGAATCGCTGCCTGAAGCTCATCTGCTTTTCTAGTAATAATCATTGCTGTTACCTTTTCATGACGCGTATGAATGGCATCAATAACTCGTGTCGTTATATATAAGGTAAGCATTGTATAAAGCGCGTTTTCCGGCTCATATAAAATACCCGCAAACGCAATAATGACCCCATTTAACGTTAAAAAATAAACACCGATCGGCTTATCTTGCATTCGAGATAAAATCATGGCAATAATATCCATGCCACCCGTTGATGCCCCCCATTTTAATGTGAAGCCTACACCAATACCCGCAATTACCCCACCAGCTACTGCATTCAAAATAATATCGTCCGAAACGGTAATTACTGGAAGTACTTCAAGAAATACAGTCGTTACGACAACAGAAATAATGCTATAAATTGTAAATCCCTTTCCAACCTTAAACCAACCGAGTAAGGCAACAGGAATGTTCAGTATGAGTAAAAGGATACCTGTACCGATGCCAATACCTAAAAAATCTTGAAAAACACTAGATACAAGCTGCGCAACACCAGTAAAGCCGCCTGCATATACATTTGCTTTAATTAAGAAAAAGTTAAGTGCTATCGCATTTAATATGCCGCCAAGTATAACGACTACAATTCGTTTTGTTTCCATTAAAAACATTATTGACCACCCCTTTATATAAACTTTCCTTTACAAGCTGCAATTAATTTTGACTAACTAGGTGAATAGCTTTAAACTAAAAGTATTACAAATATTCAATATAAATTATAAGATGAAGGTGAATAAAATGAAAGTAACCATTTTAGCTGATTCAGCCTGTGATTTAACCGAAACCTATTATAATGCGTTAGACATTAAAATGATACCATTAACTGTACATTTACAAGAAAAAGATTATAAAGACGGTATTGAAATTACACCAAAAACGGTTTACGATGCAATGCGTGAAGGTAATAGTACAAAAACTTCTCAAGTTTCAATGGGTGCGTTTCGCTCCATGTTTATGCCATATGCTGAAGCGAATAAACCTTTAATTTATTTAGCTTTCTCATCCGAGCTTTCAGGAACATACCAAACCGCTAAAATGATTGAACAAGAAATTAAAGAAACACATCCGAATGCACCAATACATATTATCGATACGAAGTGTGCGTCCATTGGATACGGACTCGTGGTGCTTCGGGCGGCTAAGATGGCTCAGGAAGGCGCATCGGTTAAAGATATTATCGAAATGGCCACGTATCACGCAAACCATATGGAGCATATTTTTACCGTTGATGACTTAGAATATTTATATCGTGGTGGGCGAGTTAGTAAAACTGCTGCATTTGTCGGTACATTATTGAAAATCAAACCATTACTTCATGTAGAGGATGGCAAGCTTGTCCCACTTGAGAAAATTAGAGGCTCTAAAAAGGTATTAAATCGCATGCTTGATTTAATGGAAGCGCGCGGAGTTGATTTTGAAAATCAAACAATTGGGATTAGTCACGGAGATGACCTTAAAAGAGCAAACGAGCTAGCCGATATGATTAAAGAAAGATTTGCTCCTAGGGAGATTATTGTGGAAATGGTCGGTTCCGTTATCGGCGCCCACTCTGGTCCTGGTACATTAGCACTTTTCTTTTTGAATAATTCATATAAATAGACGAATGCATGTTAGAATGCTTACCGTGATTGCAGTTTTTACGTAGTATATATGCACAGCAGTCCGTTCGTGTAAGCAATTTGTTTGTTGCCCAACCTATACGATAAAGCATACGTGTCATACAAAAAAGCTATCCTAAATTTATTTGTTTTAATTGTAGGATAGCTTTTAAATTTCATTTAAAGTAAATACAACAGAAAAGCGCTCTATTTGTTGCGAACACAAATACATCGGTTCGAATTAAACTAATTTAATATATAAACGAACGATCTTTATTTTTGACGCTGTTTATCTTTTTTACTTAAAAGAACAACAGCAATTATAAACAGTACAAATACGCCGAAAACAAAGATGATCAGACCCCAATTAAAGCCTTCATTTGGTTCAACCATAAATACTTCTGCCGTTTCTCGTGGAAGGCCTATTTTAAATTCACCTTCTCCATTATCACGAACGAGATTATCGCCAAGTAATCCTCTTAATTGCTTATCGGCATCGATACCTGTTATTGATGCCGTCCGAGATTCACTGTCGTTGTTTAAAGCGATATATATTTCTTCGCCTTGATACGAGCGTTTAAAAACACTCATCCCTTCATTCGTGGCAATTTGAGAATATTCTCCGTAAGATAATGCAGGAAATTGCTTGCGGATTGCTGAGATACGCTCATGAAATTCGGCTAAATCTGGATCACTATTTTGAAATTGCACCATTTGCTGGCTCTCAAGAAAGCTTGGACCATACATCGGCAATTCAGACCCTTGTAATAGAACTGGAATCCCTTGTGCAGTATATAAATAAGTTAAAGCGAGTTTCCATGTCGTTAAAGCATTGCGCCCAGTTTCTGCAAAGTTATTGGAAAACCGCGCCGTGTTCCACGTATCCACAAACAAAAGGTCCTTTTCGCTTCGCTCTTTTTCCCAACTATTATAGATATCGGCGATTGGCTCATCTGCTTGAATTAATATGTCGTTAAGTGTATTAAAGACGTAATAATTCTCTACCGCATCAATTTGCTTATTCTCCCGTAGAGAAGTTATATCTGATGATTCCTCTAATACACCTGCAAGTAAATAAAATTCAGGATTTTGCTTTTTAATGTGCGCAGTAAGAGCTTCTAAAAATGCCGGTGTTGCTTGATCGGCTGCATGCAACTTAAAACCGTCTATTTTTGTTTCCTGCATCCAGTAATCGGCTACCTCAAGGAGATAGGAGACTACTTCAGGGTTTTCCTGATTTAATTGGACACTACTTTCTAGCCAACCTGTAGCAGGTGTCTGTTCTATCTCCACTTCTTTAATCCAGTCTTTTTTTGAGGCATCTGAAACTAATGGATGGCTTTGTGCTGCATAATTTAATACAAGTTCTACAACTACTTTAATTCCTCGTTTATGCGCTTCCTCAATTAGCTGCTGTAAATCCTCCATCGTACCGAATTGCTCTTCTAGTGCAAAAAAGTCTTCAACCCAATACCCGTGATAACCGTTTGGAGCATTTTTCATTATCGGTGAAAGTGAAATGGTCGTGAAGCCTAGCTTTTTAATATCATCTAGTTTCATCGTAATACCTTTTAAATCTCCACCTTGATAAGCATATGGATTATCAACGTCGTCTTCAGCTGATAGTGTACGACTCCCATTATTAAAACGGTCAATTAAAATTTGGTATATTATTTGCTCTTGCAGCCCTTCTTGGGGGTGAGATTCTGCATTTGCTACTTTATTTAACGGAGTGAGCAAAATAACGAGCGCTGCCGTAATAAGCAATATTTTTTTCATACGATTTCCTCCAAAACATCTTTTATGTCTCTTCTATTATACAGTTCTTAAGCTATTGGCAACAGCGAAACTCATTTTGTTGGAAATCCTTCATAATTTAGTCGGATACTCATACATAGAAAAGCCATCCGTACGAGCACCTCTATACGAGCGTGCTTTCGTCGGATGGCTTTGGTTATCAAACAGAATTAAGGGAGTATCCCTAATGGTAACCGACCGAACCCTAATCCAATAGCAATGATCGCAGCAATCGCAAATTGAATCCACCAGCTTTTTACAGGCTTACTTTTCTTCGTTTTAACACCGATCATTTCCATTGCAACGATAGCCCACAGTCCAGCAATTACTTTAACAATAACTTCGCCAAGCATTCCCCCGCTGACGCCGTTAGCAATATAGGTTCCAAGTAAGCTACCGCCTGAGTAAAGGATTAATAAATAATCAAGACGCAAAATCATGTGTAAAATTTTTCCTTGCTTCGTCTTTTCTTGTCCATAAAAAGCTGAAACGATAAATACGAGTATAACTGCTAACACCCATGCCGTAATATGCAAATGTGCCAAAATGGTATCCTCCTTTAAATATACGTACCAATTTTTTCTACTATACGAATGCATTATATCACGTGAATTAACTTAAATCATATAAAGCGGCTTTTCTGATAGTATATTGCCTTTCAGTAGATGTAAAAATAGGTTGTACAATATACGACGTTGGTGAAGAAAAATCACATTACTTTTTGGTAGGGAAATGTGAAGGAAATTCACGAACGTCATTTTTATTTTCTAATAGAAAATGAATCTCCCTTTAGAATAAAAGTCGTCGAAAACTATATTAGCCCTCTTTAAGCTGACTGGAACGAAAAGTCGACACATCTGCGGAAATAGCACAAGTCCGAAGCTCACTGTAGCGACTCGGATAGAGGGGTTACAGAAGTGGAGGCCGTAGTGCAAGTCAGCGCAAGCTTTCATGTTTTTGTTCTACTTCATTATTAGGTATTCCTCGACATAAAATACATCACCAACGTCTTTTGACAAAGAACCGAAAAAAAGAAATCGCGTTCATCCATCTTAAAATGGAGAAGAATCGACTTCTTTTGATCATAAACGTAAGTAAATAATTTGAAAAGGTTTAAATTACTTTTTATTGACTGGTATCTCGTTCAATTAATTTCGGTTGAATTCATTTGAATCGATTAAATATTATTTCGTAATCCCTTTTGTTTTAGCAATGTCCGTTAAAATTTCGACAAATCGGTCTCCTAATTCCGGTGTAGATGCTTCTCCTCCTAGATCAGGTGTAAGCTGCTCTGTTTCCTCTAATATTTGTTTTATCGCATCCAGGATTGCTGCTCCCCATTGCTTTTCTTCAAAAAAGTCCATCATTTGACTAACGGACCAAATTGCAGCTAATGGATTGGAGATTTCTTTACCAGAAATATCAGGTGCCGATCCATGTACAGGCTCAAACATTGAAGGGAATTCCTTTTCAGGATTGACATTTGCTCCTGTTGCGAGTCCCATTCCACCTGTAATTGCAGCACCGATATCCGTCAAAATATCTCCAAATAAATTGGATGTAACAACAATTTCAAATCGCTCCGGATCCGATACAAAATATAAGCTCGCTGCATCAACCAAATAGGAATATGTCTCTACATCCGGATATTCCTTACCGACTTCTTCAAATACTTCATCCCAAAATACCATCGAATAATTTAATGCATTGCCTTTACTAATACTCGTTAATGTTTTTTTCTGTTTTCTAGCTTCTTCATATGCATAGCGAATAATACGCTCTGTTCCTTTACGCGAAAAGACTCCCGTCTGTAAAACGACTTCTTCTGGTTTTCCTTTAAATAACCAATCACCTGCACCAGCGTATTCCCCTTCACTATTTTCACGGATAACTAAAAAGTCAATATCCTTTTTCGTCTTATTTTTTAAAGGTGTTAAGCTATCGTTTAATAACGTTATTGGGCGTAAATTTACATATAAATCAAATTCTTTTCTAATTTTTAATAATAAATCCCAAAGCGATATATGATCAGGGACTCCAGGATAGCCTACTGCTCCTAAATAAATGGCATCGAATGCTTTTAGCTTTTCTATCCCATCTTCATCCATCATTTTTCCATGTTCTAAGTAATATTCACAGCCCCAAGGAAAATCTTGAAATGTAAATGACACTTCATCATCCATACGTTCAATAGCCTGTAATACTTTAACACCTTCTGCTACAACTTCCGGCCCAATACCGTCTCCTGGAATAAGTGCAATTTTATAATTTTTCATCTTTTCCTCCATTAATTATGTATAGTATGTATTGTTAAGATAACAACAAAAGGAGCAATATTTTAAAGAACAATTCGCTCCTTTGTTTTATTTTTATTGGTATTCGGAAAATATTGAATAAGGAAAAACTCTCTAACATTTCCGCTCATGGAAAATACTCGCTTAGCGTGGGAGAGTGGTGAGTTCTCTCGTGCTACGCTATGTCGAATCTCACCGTTCTCTTTTCCCTCGCTGGAGTCTCGCATCCTCCATTCACTGTTGTCGAAAATCTTTCCTCATTTTCCACACACTAATCCGAAACTCCGTTTTTATTTTAGTACAATGACATTTTTTAAAGTCCAATCGAAACATATTGCATCTCTAAGAAGTCATCAATTCCTTGGTGACCTCCTTCTCTACCAAGACCGCTCTCTTTCATTCCTCCAAATGGTGCTTGAACTGCTGAAGGTGCTCCATCATTCCAACCGACGATTCCAAAATCTAACTTTTCAATCGTTCTTGTTCCTCGGGATACACTTTCAGTAAATACATATGCAGCTAGTCCATAAGGCGTATCATTTGCTAATTTTATTACTTCCTCTTCCGTTTCAAATTTTTGAACTGGAGCAACCGGACCAAACGTTTCTTCACGCATAATAAGCATGGACGGATTTGCGTCTTTTACGACTGTTGGTGCATAAAAGCTACCCTTTTCTCCTATACGCTCTCCCCCTACAACAACAGCACCGCCATTTTTAACTGCGTCCTGTACATGTTCATCTACTTTTTCAAGACCAGCTTCATTAATTAATGGGCCAATATCAGTGCCTTCTTCCATACCATTACCGACTTGTAATTCCTTCACGCGCGCTGCAAAAGCCTCGACAAACTGATCATAAATAGCAGATTGAACATAAATTCGGTTTCCGCATACACACGTTTGACCTGCATTTCTAAATTTAGATGCAATGGCTCCATTGACAGCCTTATCAATATCCGCGTCGTTGTAAATAATGATTGGTGCATGACCACCTAATTCAAGAGATAGCTTTTTAACCGTACTTGAACCTTGCTCCATAAGCTTTTTACCAACCTCAGTAGAACCAGTGAAAGTAACCTTTCTTACACGATCATCTGTTAGGAATACATCTCCAATTTCTCGGGATGACCCTGTAACAATATTAATAACACCTTTAGGGAAACCTGCTTTTTCTGCTAACTCAACAAGTTTAATAGCTGTTAATGGTGTTTCACTTGATGGCTTAATAACAACTGTACAACCTGCAGCAAGTGCTGGACCCATTTTACGCGTTAGCATAGCAGCTGGAAAATTCCACGGCGTAATTGCAGCTACTACACCTACTGGTTTCTTCCACACTTGTAATCGTTTATTTGCATCATGCGTAGGAATCGTTTCACCATAAATGCGCTTCCCTTGCTCTGCGTACCATTCTAAATAATTGGCAGCATAATGAACCTCACCCTTTGCTTCTGCGAAAGGCTTTCCCATTTCCTTTGTCATAATTTCTGCTAGCTCATCCACATTTTCAATCATTAAATTAAAAAAGTTCCGTAAACATCTTGCACGCTCATACGCAGTCTCGTTAGCCCAATCTTCAAAGGCAGCTGAAGCCGCTTCCACTGCTTGCAAAGCTTCTGATCTTCCTCCTTTTGGAACTTCAGCAACTAGCTCTCCATTTGCAGGATTGTATACGGGAAATTGCGTTAAGTCTTTTCCTACCCATTCTCCATTAATATAATTTAAATTATTCATTTTATCACCTCTACTAATATATTAGACTATACTTCATTGCATTTAAACATATTTTGATTTTCTGTTTTTTAATGTTCCGCAATTAATTGTTCTTCTACATACTCTATATGTTTTCTTACACTTTTATCAACTATTTCAATGTCTTTTGTTTGTAAAGCTTCAATTAATTCTCTATGCTCGTTGTAAAAGACATATG
>NZ_JBPYCS010000010.1:0-91657 GCF_051846935.1 Virgibacillus sp. W0430 | reverse complement strand
ATCCGGCACATCTGCATAAGCCCATTTTCCTCGAATAATATAAGTTGCAAATAACATAGCCAACATTTACTTGCCTCCATTCAATATTGTTTGTGATAGTTCTAAGACAGCCATAGCAAGCATGTCATTGTCTTGTTTCAATTTCTCCATGTCGCTTAACTTTTGATTTACCGTTTCTTCTTCTCGCTGTTGTAATTCTGATGCAGTTAATCCTTCTATCCATTCACCGTTAGTAAATTTCGGTTTGAATAAACGAGCATCCCATCCTTTTAAAATAAGGTAATCCGGATCTGCATCGAACGGAAAATTAGAATTATATGTGTCAACTACAAACCCATTACTATCAATTAAATAAACAATCATCTGACCACCCCATTAAATAAGATGCCATCGAAACTAACGATAGTATTAGAACCACCGCCGACCATAATGTATCCGTTTGTTGAAATATGCAGATCGTGTCCTTGTGCGGACGGAAAGCGCATATAATATGAAGGTCTGTAACCTACAGGCAGTCTTGCTACTGGCGATCCCGTTCCTACAGTGCCGTCTTTAATAGATCCTTTAATATATATATAGCCTTGTGTGTCTTCGTAAAAAACTAAATTAGGGTATATTCCTCCTGCGTTTACCCAACCGTTTTGTAACGATAAGGCTTGTGCTCCCAATTGCCTTATAAAACGTCCACTATCTAAACGAATATCAGTATTAAAGTGCGCTGGTTGTCCTCTAGTTGAAGTGAACACAAACCCATTCTTACTATTAAATTCAAAATCATTTAAATTACCTACACCATCCGAACCATGGTGAACACCATCACCATTTACAGTTATACGATCAGTAGTACCGTCAAAATAATGATGCGTTTCGAAGTAGCCTTCACCTTCGCCAATACGCGCTATTAATTTTTTAACTGCTGGCATATCCACAATTGTTTCAACAACACCGTAAAATGTACCATTTGCTCCTTCTAAATCACCGGAAAATTTGACATTTCCTTGATCATCAACAATTAGCTTTCCATTAGCAAGGTTCATTGTAACACCTTGTATATGACCCGCAGTAACGTTTCCTAAATTAGCGCTTAAAGCTGATAACTGCTCAACACTTAGCGTTTCTGCGTCCATTTTTGCAGTTTCCCAAGAGCTTCCAGTCCATTTTTTAATTGCTATTACCTTACCGATTGCATCTGTTTCAAACCATGTGCCATTAAGAGCAGGATTACTTGGTGCTAACGGACCCATGTGTGCTATACCATCTTTTCCCGCCGGTCCCTCTGGTCCTTGCTCACCTTTATCTCCCTTTGGACCTTGTGAACCAGTATCTCCCTTATCTCCTTTTAATTTAGTCCACGAATACCGCGATGGATCTGTGCTATCCGATTGTACAAAGTCAGTATACGTACCAATATATAATTTATTTACAGAGTCAGTTGTACTAAATCCACTTGTACCCGTTTCATTATTCGCCCAAGCCGTATGAAAATACGGCGTATGACCATCGTCACCTTTTGGTCCGGGAATACCTTGTGAACCGTCAGCACCTTTAATAAGCGACCAATTATAATCGGAAGGGTCACTACTATCTGTTGGAGAATGATCCGCATACATACCAATGTATTCTTTCCCTGTTGGAGATTGCGAAAACCCATTACCGTTTTCATCATCAGCATAAGCGATGTGCGTATATGCAGTTAAACCATCTGATCCCTTTTCACCTTTAATTCCTTGGTCCCCTTTTGGTCCTATTGGACCTTGTTCTCCGGGATCACCCTTTACAGTTTTCCATTCTATACCGTCAAACAGCTTTAATTTAAAAGGTGACTCGGCCGTATCAACCCATTTGTCACCTACGTCAGGATTAACTGGTTCCGTTGGTTGTTCAGGTATGATTTTTTCCGCATAATTAACGAGTTGTGCTTCACTTATTTTTTTAGCGATCTGCTTTTCCAACAATTTTAAATTTTTCTTAACGTCATCTTCTGTATACTCAATAAACTCGCCTAATGTATATTTTTTCTGTGATTTATTTCTTATTGGACCTTCCCTTGCGATAATTCTGCTATCCAAATAAATCGGTGGATTGTATTCAGTAGCTTTAATCCTAACATCGTCGCCAATCCTTATCTTTTCGTGTTCTCTCCCAAAAACATGCTCGATGTCTACACCTTCAACCTTGTATTGTACTAATGCACTTATGCGTTTATTTAGTTCCATTTCCGTAAGTTGCGTTAGTCGTTCGACAGTCATGTTCAGATCTTCTGTCTGTGGTTCGTAAATACCCCATAAATGTTTTCCTTTTCTACCCCACACTTGCCTAGCTTCTTCATTCTTAACGACAACTATTTCCCGGGTTCCGTCCTCTTTTTCTGGACCAATGCCATATAGAGCGGTTACAACTTGATCGGTCATTTCGGTTCTCTTTGCGCTGATTAAATCCTTTCCGCTAACTACTTCTTTTCCACGCCATTCGCCTTGTTTTTCGATCATATCGACAAATCGCCCTATTACTTTACCGCCTTTTGTTTCTATTCTAAAACGTAAGTCCAGGTCAAAATTATCAACATGTGTGAGTTGTCTAAGCGCATTATAAGGATTTATATATTCGTCGAAAGTAATTGTTCGTATACCTGAATAATCACTAATACCACGTTGCCAATCGGTATTAGACAAAACGTAATCCATTGCAGTATTAACGGTTTGGCTGTTTAATGTAATAGGAGCAATTGGTTCATCCTTTTGTAATTCAATGTATGATGCGATCGTAAATACTTCGATTTCGTTTTCATGTTGTATAGATTCATGTATGATAAACTCACGAAAAAAACCGTCGTCCACAGGAATAATGACGCGATTCTTTTTGTTTAAATATGGAGATATTTTGCTGTTAATCGGTTCTGTAAAATCAAAGGTTTCACCGTCTTTGAGCGACTCAAAATGATTATCGTCTCTATATTTGTTCGAGTCACCTAATAACTTGTCGGTTTGGTGATCTAGTATGTGTATCATATACGCCCTTCTTTCTTGCAGGAAAATCCCCTTATTGTCGAATTATGACATTTAGGGGGTGATAAAATTGAGACAAGCAAATTTCACAGAAATAGTCAAAGAAGCCTTTAATAAACACGGGGTAGACAATCCGCAATTAGAAAATGCTATCTCTGACATACTCAATATTGCACTTGACACAAGGAATTTCTCAAAACAGCTTTACAGAGAGATAACCGAACATCAAGACA
Source organism: Virgibacillus sp. W0430 (assembly GCF_051846935.1). Taxonomy (NCBI): domain Bacteria; kingdom Bacillati; phylum Bacillota; class Bacilli; order Caryophanales; family Bacillaceae; genus Virgibacillus; species Virgibacillus sp. W0430. Next base: position 88,419 of record NZ_JBPYCS010000010.1, on the reverse strand, counting down.
GAGACCAAAGAATAAAAGATAAATTTAGGTAAAATACTTATCATGCGAACAGCGAACACAAGTAGTACCTCTTAGTTGCAAGGCTTCTAGAACTTCACTCTTGAAAATGAGGAGTTCCATTTTTGTTTCAAAATCTGCATTGTGGATCTCCTCATTGATCGCTGTGAGCCTAGCTACCATCGTCCATCCGCTTGTCAATTCTTTTAATTTAGCTACAATTTCATTTTCTTTGTTCCTACTCATTTTAATCACCTATACCTTTCTCTAAATTTAATACTCGTATCAAAAGCACCTTCCGGCAAAACTGTTAAACTATTAAATCCTGACTTCAGTTTAAAATAATCAGCGCCGAAATCTTTTCTAATATCGTTTTCTTCACCGAAAATGCTTTCACCATTGATTGTAATGTTATCGTGCATATGATCAAAAATTATTTTATCGCCGACATCTGCAATATATGGAATACCTTCTCTTTGGTTAAGTTTATATATTTTTATGTCGTTTATCTTTTGTTGCGTAGGCGTATATTCTTTCGATGTCGCAATGTGAACTTGTATCTGTGCAATATCAGCAGCGTATAAACCTTCCGTATCTTCGAAAGCCCTTGTCATCGTACTGTGGTGGTTACCGTTATCGTCAATTAAAGCTACATAAGCCTGCCAGCGATTATTAGCACGCTGTAAACGTAAGATTCCGCTAAAGTTCGCCCATGTAGCATACCTGTTACCGTAATCGTTAGCTATTAATAAATGACCATTTTCAAAAGATCCAACACGTGCGTTAGCCTCGTTTAACTGCATGCCTGTGTTCGCATCACGCATCCGAATACTACCAACTACGTTATTATTTACGTCAAGCAAATAAAATTCGACATTCCCAACATCCGCTGCGTAAGTCCCAACTTGTTCGATCAAAAATTCTGCTCTAAAGTTTGTTAATGGCTCAGATAGACTTTTCTTTAACGAAGGACCATGCCAACCAGTACCAGCTCCATAATCAGTAGCTTTAAAAGACGATCCGTCACTTACCATTGTTCCAGCAACAATCCCACCTTCAACTTCTGCTGCAGATGTCCAACCGGTTGTAGTAGAGCAAGTGTCGTGTAAAATTAGTTCCTCTTTATTAAATGCGATGTCATCCGCATCAAGCATTTCACCAATCATCATATATTCTTCCCCGTTACTTACCATGGCAAAAGTGGTTGGCTGTAGTACGTCTAATGTAAAAATCGGATCGGATTCAGCTGTACCAAGATTTTCTATTGTCGCTGTATCGGAAGTAAAATTAACATTTTTTTCTTCTCCGTAACCATACGGGTCAACGCATAAAAATTGGATTGTACCTTGACGTAATTCAGCAAACTTTTCAAAGTCCTCAATGGCGTTTTGCACAACAGCGTAATACGTTCTTCCTTGTTCATCGTCAAATTGCAACGGTACTGGCTTTTCTGTATATAGCCATGATGCGAGTTCGTCTTTTAAATCTAGTGCGTGTGTGTTGTCGTCTACAATAAATCCAATCGGCTGCTGTATGACAAAAGGTTCTACCTTTGTAGATGACAAGTATGCGCCGTCCATGCCGGGTACCGTGATTAACGATCTGTTGATTGTAGCGAAAGGGGATTTTTGCCTTCCTTCCAATAAAAATATCCAATCTTTTTTAATGTGATTAAATGTAAAGTTAAGCAAATTTCCCCCTCACTTTCTTGTTTCTGTTTTGGTTTTCAGTTATATGAGGCTCAATGATTCTTCCAACTTCTCTGTCGTCCATAATTATATTTTTACCTTCTTTTACAGCTGTTATTAATTCTTGTAGCAACTCTTTTATTCCGCTTTCCTCTTTGGGAATTGTGCGTGCTATACTTTGTCCGATTGTGCCTAATACATTTTTGTTCAACGGCAATATAGCTTCCGCACCTGCTTCACCAACACCTTGTAGTCCTGCGTTAGCGGTATTAAAAATAGTCGGTTTTCTAAATACTCCCCCTACCGCATTCCAATTCACCTTCAATTTCGGTACGCTCGGCGGCGCAAGGCTAAACTTACCTTTCAAGCTGAACTTCGGTAATTTAGGCATTCTTATTTTAGGAAACTTCAACTTCAATCCACTGAAGAAACCTTTTATTCTATCAATCGCTGATTTGACTATATCTCGTGCTTTTTCGATCGGTCTTGTAATCGCTGATTTTACGGAATTAAATATGCTTTTCGCTCTACTTCTCAAATTATTAAAATTGCTTACTGCTCGTTCATACATATTTGCTACAAAACTTATTACTCTATCGCGCGCTCGTTGTACTGGATTTATAATTGCGCTCATAATTCTGTTAAAAATAGATGTAGCCTTTGAGCGTAATCGATTAAAACGATCAACTGCATTCGTGTGCAGGTTTTTAAACCATTCTACTACCTTCTTAACCATGTTAAGCACTAATTGGATGGCTTGTTTCCCTAAGTCTTTAAACCAATTAATAATCGCATTGACCATATCAGGTATGATCGAGTTACCAACTAGCGTATTGTATAGCCCTTTAAAGTAATTAATTATCGTTTTAACAAAAGTTGATACATAATTTATGACTGCTTCAAATAGACTCATGAAAAAATCAACGCTTGCTTGTGTTGCTCGTTCCCAATATTCCATTGCGCCCGTAAAATCGCCTTTGAATAGCGCAACAACCGTATTTACTACATTAACGATAAAATCTAACAGATTAATAAACGCGTCAATCAATGGACCGATTGCAGCGATAACACCATTAACAATAGAAATGAAGATCCCGAAAGCTGTAATAAGTACACTTCCGACAAAAACACCGATTATCTCTAAAATTGGTTGTAAACTCTTGAATAATTCTTTCAAACTTTCCCAAATTGGACCAAGACTGCTGACGAGTGTTTGCGCTGACTCTTTGAATAAATCAAATACAGGTGCAAAGTTTTCAAATATACCCTCAATGCCACCGACCGAATCAAGCGCACCATCCTTCATACGCACGAACCAATCTATCGCATCTTTGACATACCCTCGAACTTTCGAAAGGATGTTACCAATTTTGTCGAACGTATTCTGGAAAAAGTTTTGTATTTTTGGCAGGTGTTCAATGACCCAATCCATCATTTTTTGAAAGCTAGGCATCAAGTCAGTTAGCAATTTTTTACCAAATGCACCAGTCATTCGAGTAAGATCATCCCAAGTATCATTAAATTTTTCCGATGCTCGTAATGTATCTTCTTCGATTACGATTCCTAAGTCTTTCGCTTTCTTTTTCGCATCTTCTAGCGATAGTGAGCCGTCTTGTAAAGCAGGTAATAAATCCCTCGCCAGTTTCGTACCAAACATTTCTGTCGCCCAATTGACCTTATCTTGCTCGTTTTCCATTTCGGACAATGTTTTAATGGACTGTGCAAACGCATCCTCTGTCGAGAGTGTACCATCACGCACCGAATCCATATCAACGCCTAGTTGTTGTAACGCTGCAGCGTACTTCTCGTTTCCATTTTGCGCCATTCCCATTCGTTGGTTGAAACGTCCGACAGCCTTCTCCATTTGCGCGTGTGCGATGCCGTTTTGCCCTGCCCAATAGTCAAACTCTTGGTATGCGTCAGTGCTGACTCCTAACCTTGCGGATGCTTTGGCGATCTCGTCAAATCCCTCGGTTACTTTTTTTGTTGCAGCGAATGCAGCAGTACCTAACCCTGCCATTGCACCACCAGCTATTAACCCTGCTTTACCTACTTTTTTAGCAAATCCGCCTAATTTTGACGATGTGGTTTTTCCTTTGTTGTCGAGTTTGTCTAGGTCTTTATTGGCTTTATCTGCGCCTTCCAAATCTATACGACCAGCTATTTTAAAAAGTTCGAGCATATTATCACCTGCCTTTGCCCATGGTCTTTAATATACCTGCTGCATCTTCAAGTATTTGTTCATCCGTTAATTGTGTGTGTGTGTTCTTTTTCGTGTTCATGTCTTTGAATTTTTCAAAGGAAATGAATTTGCTTCCTTCTGTTGTCATGTTTGGAAGTAATGCAATCCACTGTTCCCACAATGATTTTTCCTGTGTTTTTTCCAGTGCCTTATTAATCAAGTCGATAAATACGTTCGATTCTAAACTAAATAAAAAGCCCACATCAGCATAACGATTTAAAAGGATGTCATAAACTTCTAACTCGTCACCGACTTGAAGGCTTGTGATAAAAAATCAATTAACTTCTTTTGCCCTTGCAAGTGTTCGATAATTCTCGGCAGTAGTTCAAACTCGTCATTTTCTAATTCTTCGACTTTTACACCACCAACGTCCGCTAAAAACTCAAATATTTCCTTTTCAGCTTGCGGCGCGCTTTCGATAATATGGAAAACAATCATTGTTCCGTACTCTTCGTCCGTCACACCGTCAAAACGCATATTGACTAATTCTTCTTTTATATTTGCTTTGCGTACAATCCGCATTACTTTGAATAAGTCCTTATTATTAAGATTTCGCATGATTACCTCCTAAATAAAAAGAGCCGCATTAAGCGACTCTTATACTGCTGCCTTTGGCCAATAAATTTTATATGGCGTAACGCCCGCTTGTGCGTCTTCAAAACTCGCATAAGCATTAAATGTGATCGGAATAGTTGCCTCATTGTTATCCTCGCTTGATAGTGTAAAACCTTCTGCACTTAGCGCATTATCAAGCATGATTACAACAGGTTTATTACTTCCTGTTAATCGACCTACATATGCGATGTTTTGCAAATAATCGGCATCTTTTATAGTTGTTCGTCCAGTTACAATATCAAAATTTGTGTCAGTTTCATCCACGTCAGCAGGCCCGATAGCTGTTTTGATATTCTGTGCTGTCAATTCCTTTAAGTTCACCGTCAATTGCGCTTCATGTGAGTTAACAAAACTCATGCCCTTGATGCGACTCTTTACTCCGTCAATCTCAGGCTGTCTTTGTTCAATTTCAACGACAAATTCATTACCGCCACTTGTAGCACCTAATGCTTCGCCTGTAAATTCGCCGGACATGTCGTCAAAAGTTAAGTTTTTGTAAATAGCCCCTGCATCAAGCAGAAGTCTTTCTGCAGTATCTTTCGTTACTCCTACCTTACTAACAGTCATTTAATTACCTCCTGTAAGTTTTTAAAATAGTTGTTACGTCATAACGTTTAATTTGCGCATCCGAATCGGGTATGTGACCCATATATGGACGATCCATAAACAGTAAATTACTATTATCCAAGTTCATAAAATTAATCAAAGCTGTTCTAATGTTATCTGCCAATTCTAGTACTCGTTTATCGGATGTTCCCTCTGGTTTATCCCAGCAACTGACTTCGAGCATGTAATCATCACGACCGGTTTCCGTGCTTGCGATTGGCGATAGTTTATACACCGCATATGGAAAATCTGCACCCTCCGGTGCTTGTGTTCGGTAGGTTTGATAATTATGTGCGTTGTCTATTTGTTGATAGAGTACAGTCATTACATCCATCATAATTTGTAGTTCCTTTCGGCAATCTTTTTCAATTGCGCTAGGTTGTTCATAATTCCGCTTTTTAAATAACTCTGACTCGCCATCTTACTTGTACCAAGTTCCACGAAAATAGGATAATCTTCTGACATGAGCGTTGAACCCACATATACCCCATCTTTGTCTGTATGGTAATTAATACTCGATCTAAGCGCACCTGTTGCGACTGGTGTATTCAGCTTAACAAAACCCTCCGCACCTTTTCCGACTGCTTCAAGCATATTATTCTGCGCTTTATCCATACGCTGTCTGACTTGTTTACGATTTGATTTAAATTTCATAGCGTTCACCTGTATATTTCAGCGTTATTTCTAACTGCCTATCAAGGTTATTCGGGTTGTCAACGTCCTTAACCTCGTAAATCTCGTTATCAATAATAAAGCGATCTGTATTTTTCACGTCTACGATTTCAAAAATGATAAATATATGCGTGGATAGTTGACCTAGTTTATCGCTTGCGAGTACTTCATCACCGCTTAATTTATCGAGTGTACCCTCTATTTCAAGATGATTCGCCCATTGGTACTCTGTGCCGCCTGCGCCATCATCAACTGCCATATGACGTTGCACAATTACCATCGCAAACGCCGCCTAAGACCTTTTGTGATATCAGAAGGATAGTCGTTAGCGTAGGTTATCGAATGTCTAGAAAGACTTTCGGATTGTATGCCTGTTTTTTTGTTAAGTTGGTATTCTATCATGCGAATAGCGTTAATATCATAATCAGCGGGAATCTCTTCAATATTGCAGTATCCTTTTATATGCGATTCCACGATCGGAATTAATGCAAGTACTTGCTCGTCTTTGTTCGTGATTCCTGTTGCTGATTTAAACTTTTCTAACGTGACCAATACGATCACCTACTTCTTCGTTTTCTTTTTATTTTCGGATTGTTTCGCTTGAGCCTTTTGTCCTTCTTTCCTCCCGGTTTTACCCTGCCTTTTTTCTTCATTTTCTTGCTCCTTTAATCGTTTTTTGTAGCGATAAATTAGCATTGTTTTCCTCCTCAAATTAAAAAGAGAGGTTTACCCCCCTTTTTATGTTGCAGCCGTTGTGATTTTTACAGCCTTTGATTCGTCATATAAATGCGCTCCATAGTGTTGATCAGCTGTAATAACCGTTGTCTTGTGTACAATATCACGATCATCCTCAATATCCACATTACGTTTCATGTAGATTGCAAGCGCGCCACTTTTAACAAGGTAGGCTGTTCCTTCCGCTACCTTACGAGAACGTACTACTTGCGCACCTAGCACCTCACCAAATACACCTTTAACGAGGATATCATCCCCTAAATCGGATGCACGTGTCCAGTCGCCGCCTGAGCTTTTGCGAAGTTTGGCAACGTCTTTCGGGTTAGCGATCAATACCATTGGTTCAGTGTCCTCATCATTGAAAATCCCTTGCGCTGCATCAATAGCATCAATGTCGATTCCGTTCGCCTTTGGTGATTCATACGTTAATGCAGTAGTGCCTAATGCTGTTAATACATCGTTGTCTACTTTGTTAGCAATGGCCATTTTAAGTTGCTTTCCTGCTTCACCTACTGGATCACCATAACCAGATAACACAGCTTCGTCTGTAAGCTCTACCCCTTTACCAGCTTTCTTGATCGTGAAGTCCTCTGTTGCGGTTTCGAGCAAGCTAAGATCAATAGCTGCACCTTCTGCAACGTCTGTTGCATCTCCAATATATTTAAAACGCGGAACAGTTACTGTTGACCCCGGTTGACCTTCTAACGTATTGTCTACTACCGCAATCGGAGCAAAACGAATCGCATCTGGCAATTCTGCCGAAATCATATCTGCTAAAACCTGTGGATCTACCATGTTTGCTTTTTTTGTTTGTACCATTTTATCATTCTCCCTTTATGATTTTTTCGTATTCTTCTGGATTCTCTTGCTTGAATTGAACCCTTTCTTTATACGACATTTTGTTAATATCGTCCCTCGTTAATCCTTTAGGTTCGCCACCGCCTACATGCGGTTGTCTGCCCTCTAACCCTCTAGGTTTATCCTCACCAAATAAATAAGCATCGCTTTCTTTGAGTGCTGTTAGTTGATCTTCCAAGCCTAACAACGTTTCGCCATCTAGTTTGATAGATTCGGTGTCTAGTAGTGCTTTGACCGCTTTTGGATTTTTAGCCTGTGCGTTTGCAATGGCTTTTTCCAATGCAAAATCAAACGCTTGTTTTTCTAGCTTTTGTTGCAGTTCTTCGGTTGCTGTTTTGTTGTCCTTTTTCAGTTGCTCGATCGTGTTAGTTAATTCTTCGTTATCCTTTACCTTTTCAGACAAATCATTGAGTTGTGTGTCACGGTCTTTGATCTGCGTTTGCAAGTCCTCGATTTGACTTTCCAAATCGTCTACTTTATCAGCTTTTTCTTTAACAGAATTGATGCTCTTACCATGTTCTCTCATTACTGCCTCAATCTGTTCATCAGATAAGCCTTGCTCTCTCAAAAATTCTCTGTTCATTTCCATTTCTCCCTTACGTTGTTTTTACGTGGGTATCGACCACGGAAGGTTGTGCTTTAACGTTGCACAAACGAAAGGTTGCATAATAAATAAGCCTTTTAATGACATGCTAAGGTCAAGTAGCTAACGTGTGCTACTAACGAGATGTAAGATCACCACCTATTCACATTCTCTCATATCATCAATAATTAATTGCCTGCCTAACTCAACCAATCCTAAAATACTGGTGTTTGGCATCTTGCTCCAACCACAGCGTATTACATCATCGTCATCGATAGTAAAATAAACAATATTTTTTATTCTCCCATCTTTGGTTGCTCGCTCCAAGTTTTCTGCTATATAAATAGGGGTAACCTCGCCATTTTTTCTTGCCTTCTTTCCGAAAAATCAATTGTTTTCAACTCATCACCACCTATCCAATAGTAACTTGGTCGCCCGCTTTGTTAGTGTCGGTTATCGGAGTTCCAAAACGATCATATTCAGCGCGCTGCTCGTTTGGCTCGGTAATCTTCTGCAACTCAATCCGAATCAACCGCAATTCTTTAGCTATTTCTTTAGCGTATTTGTCATTCATGGCTTCACTCCTCTGCGGCAATGTTACATAATTTTCTTTGATATATATTTAACTCTTGTTTAAGTTTGGAAACTTCTTCATCCCTTGCATCTATTTCTTTGTAAGGTATTGATGCCAACTTGTTTCTTACTTCAACTATTTTACGCTCATATTCTCTGGCCAACTTTTTTTGTTTTGACCACCAAAACACGCCATCACCTCTTTATATTCAAACAAAAAAGCCACCTGAAGAGGTAGCTTAATTTTATAGTGGTTCATCATCATTTAGGAAACCGACAATGTCAGTATCTCTTCCAAATATCTTCTGTAATTCTAATCTAATGATATGCCTGGTATGTCCGTTTGTTCTTTCGTGATTATAGATGTTGCGCACCATTTCCATGCACTGCTTCGGAAACTCTGCATTAATAACATTGATTTTATGTTCAGTCATCGTGCATACTTTTCCGCTCGTTTATCTGCTTTATGTTCATTAACTACCAAAATAGCATGAACAACACCTGGTACATATAATAATAAGCACAATCCAAAATTAAGAAACGCTTGTATAGGTTTTCCGACAAGCAAGACAGCCACTGGCGGCAATAGAATGGCTAATAAATACAACATGCACACAACCTCCTATGTATTATTAGGTATATTCTACCAAACTATTTTAAAGATTCATAGAATTCGTTGTATGTTTTGTATTCGGTAATGCCAACACCCCGCACCCTGCGCTCGTTAGGTTCGAATCCGTCAACAATTTCTATCATGTCACATCTGCAATTAATATCTTCTTCTGCACTTCCAAGCATACCAGGTGCTGGTCCAGAACCTTCTTCCCCTTCAAAATCAGCATCAATGTCAATGGTGACACCATCCAAATCTTGGTGTGATTCTCTTGTTGAACCATCCACTGTTGCTAGCCATTGCTTTTTAAGCGTTATCCCTGCTTCCGCACCTTCTTCCAGGCTATCTAACTTACCAACCTGGCGAACCCTATGATTTTCTGTTTGTGCTATTCGCATAACATTAGTTGCTCCAACGTCCATACGTCGCTTTATGCGTTTTACCGTTGCGCTGTATGCTTCACCTTGGATTAAACCTTGTGCTAATTGTTCCCGTAGTTGACGTGTTAATCTCGCTTGGTTATCTCGATTACGTTGCAGGAAACCAACTCTATCTAACGGATTTTTTATTGCTTTTTCAACTAGTTTACGATCAAGTATAGAAAAGCCTAAATCAGATTTGACCTCATTCGACAGTACCCAAGCTGTACGGTAAAAAGATTCCTCGTATACATCGGCCATTCCTTTTTTTAACGTCATAGCGTTCTTTCCAGTCAATTTACCGATTTCTTGCGCTATTTCTTTTTCCAGCTTTGCTAATCGATTATAACGCTGCATTTCTATCCAGTTACCATCGTATTTTTCGTATATAAATGCTATTTTAGAGCGTAATTCTTTCAGTGTGATTTGATAGTTACGTATGAGTTCCCGCTCGAATTTCTTTTCTAGTCGGTCTAATGCACGTTTATTTTGCTTTTGTTGTTTATTCATCGTCATCTATTGGATTTTTGCCCAAGTCCACTATTTCTTCTTTTTCTAACCTCTGCTTTTCCACTTCAACATCACGCACAAATGGATGATTTTCAAGTATAGTTTCTTGACTCACAATACCCATAGACTGTTGCGCCATCTGAACCTTTTCATATTCGTTTGTAATCATCGACTTGTTAAATGTGATCGTAATATCCTTGTGATCGATGTCTTTATTTTGCGAGATTGATAGATATTCGCACACGAACCATAGGAAAATTTGAATTGCACGGGTAAACTTTCTTTCTGTAATACTTGCTTTCATATCTAAATTCGAGTAGAGAAACTTCAATGCCACACCGCTAGGACTGTTCCCGAATTTGTCGGTATCTAGGTCAAGCCCGAGACCAAAGTTATATATATTAGTCCCTACTCGATCTAGGAAGCTGTCTAAGCTGTTTATGGGCATTTCTCCTTGAACAATATCCAATCCTCCATTTTCCCCATCAACTGCAACGCCTTTGAAACGTTTTAGATTGGTAATAGCTTCTTCCATATCCGTACCATCGTATCCTTTAAGCACATATAACAATTGCTGAATATCCTCTAGCGTATTCGCACCATCGGCTACTAGTAGGTCATAAACGTCAATATAGTCTTTAATAAACAGTAAATCACTTACTCTTTCCTCGTTGTTCATAAATTCGATGAAAGGTGTATAACCCCACCCATAGCCTTGATCTGCATATTTGAAATGTGATGCAGGGTTTTCTTCATAATTCACATCTCGCACCAACTGGCCATTATGATATTCATAATACGTTACAAATTGGTCATCCCATAACTCTACTTTTTCTGTACCATCGTCTAATGAATAAACTCGTATAAATCCGATCAAATCCTTGCGCTTGGTATTGTCATAAATTGGAATACCTTCCTGTGCATGGACGATCATGTAATCAAACTCGCCGTTTTCATCAATGAACGGATGCAACCATTCCCTGCCTTTATTAGAAGCACATTTAGTCAGCTCCGGCATGATATCGTTGAATTGATCTCCTAGCATTTCGTTGATCGACTCCACTACGCTATCATCATCGTTTTTTGAGTTAAAAGTGATCGGCTCTCCGACTAAATAAGCTGTTTTTTGATCGACTAATAATTTATGCCAGCCACTAGCCATTTTGTTGTTCGTTGCTTCGTGATCAATTACTTTTTGGCCATCGTTGGTATATTTATAGATTTTACGATTCATGATGTCGTTTTTCTTAAAATAATAATCCACACCTTCTTGGTAAATGGATGGATTATGTTTTTCGATGTATTCTTTTATAATTTCTGTTTTACTCATTTTATTTTCTGCAATGAATTGGTTAAGTCTGTCTGTTTCTTGGTTTACGAATGGTGTAATTATTTTGATCACCTGCCTTAATTAATGAATGTGATACCCTTTCTGAATAACACTGTATTTACGAAATAACGGTCACCGTCCATGTGGTGATCGTTTTCTTTAATCGGCTTATCTTCCCCGCGATCTGCTGCCTTTTCATCCCAAACGTAGGAGGAAAATTCTCTTTTGGTATGCGTACAGCAATCGTTGTATTTTATTTTCTTTTCGTTTAGCGCTGTCGCTACATTACGAATACCATTAACAACATCATTCTTGGCGTCTCTAACTACAAATCCATCTTTTTTGAGCTGCGCTTTGAAAGATGCGGCAGATGGATCCACTATTATTGCCGTTACTTTCAGATCACCGACAAATTCCTTTAAGTCTATGCTGTATTCCCTGTCCGTTTTCTGCTTTCCGTCACGGCCACTATGATGATACTCTTTGACCTTGTACCAAACACCATTAAACAAACCCCACAAGCCAAACGTTGTAGGGTTCTGTGTTCCGTAGTCAATAGATACATAGTATTTCGTGTAAGGTCTATCAATCGTCTTAACAACATGCTTATTTTCATTGAACATGTCATATATGATGCCCTCTGCTAACACCCATAGACCCAATATATAACGTTGAAAGAAAACGCCACTATACAACCGTTTATAACGTTCTTTGATCTTTTCCGATAGTGATAAATTATCGTCCATCGTAAAGTGAAGGTGCAGCATGTTCTTTTCTTCCAGTTGATCTAAGTACTCAGTTTTGAACCAATGATAAGGCCCTTCTGGGTTGCAGTTGAACCACAGTTTCGAACCTTCCACCGAACAACGCGCCGTTGCTTGGTTAACAAATGATTCAGGCATAAGCGCCACTTCATCGAAAAACATTCCAGCAAGTGTTATCCCTTGTATTAAATCTTGCGAGCCTTCGTCTTTACCACCGAAAACATAAAAGTAATTTGTTACACCGTTTCGTGTGATTGACAGCATGTTATCTGCTCGATGATCCTTAACATTATAACCACGAGACCGCAACATGCGTTTCAATGGCCTTATGACGTTTCTGCGGAATGAGCCAATTGTCTTTCCGGCCATACCTAAATTCTCGTCGTCAAACGTCTCCATTGCCCACATAACATAAGACAATGACATGACGACAGTTTTGCCAGCACGCACCGAACCATCACATATGATGCCGTCTTTATCTTTGTGTGGCGATCTGTCAGTCCACCAATTTAATACTTTCAACTGTTTTTCAGAAAATGGTTTGAATTTGAATAGTGCTGGTTTCTTTTTACTCATCGTCATCATCCCATATGTCTGTTGATGACTTTATTGCATCCATAAATCCGTCATCTTCGTATTCGGTGCCATCTTCACCTTTTGTCTTAGCGATCTCGGCTTTTAATTTTTCCTCTTGCAAACGTTTCTTGTCATTGTCAGAAAGGAGATCAAAGTATTTAGACAGCATTTCAAGAGCCTTCATCTTGTCGGCTAACTTAACTGATACGCCATCTTTTCCTTTTTTTACTTCTGTAATGATAGTTCCATCTACTTCGTCACTGTTTTTTAAATTCACGTAACTAATCGAGTAGGTGACTTCATTTCCATCATCATCAATCATCGGTTCTAGGTTTTGATCGAGTTCAGGTCTTTCATCTTGTCCGAAGTCCACAAAGTCTGTAATATCAGCAAAAGCAATATCAATGTATTTTTGCAATATGTCATCAACACTAACCAACTTGTCACCCAGTCGCTCTTTCTTCAATCTGTCAATCTCCGCACTTATATTAGGTTTTCTTAGATGTCTATGTCCTTCAACCATCGCCGTTGTATAAGCGCACTCATAAGCCTTCTGATATGCCTTAGTCGCATTGAAGTATTTAATGTAGTAAATACAAAAAAGCCTTTGTTTATCTGTCAGATTTCCCGACTGGATAACAGGCTCTTTTTCCTCTTTTTTCGGTTGCATCCTTTTCGTTTTGGTTGCATCCTTTTTCACAGTTGCATCCCTTGACCATTTTTCCCTGCTTTTCCTGCTTTTCAATGTACCTAATTTGACGCCATGTTTATCGGCCAAGTCCTTCAAGGTGATCTTAGTGCTTTCCCATTCTTTTTGTATTTCAGACCAGTTTGGCATTGTCACATATCCACCACCATCCCACTATATAAGTTTAATACTGTATATCCAGTAGACCTCACGGTCTTAATCTTTGACTGTCGCTTCCAGTAATGCTCTTATTAAAGACCCCTTCACTAATTAGTTGGCAACTGTATGACAATCGTATGACAAGATTTTTTTGTTAATTTTTTCATTCGCGCGATTAATGAACGTTTGAACAGAACTTTTACTAATATTTAATTCTTCACCAATATGAGCCATACTCATTTCATAAGCATTATGGAGAATAAAACACTGTCTTTCGCGAACAGATAAAACGACTAAAATATCAATAATTGCTTGTTTTTGCTCCTCAGAAACATGTTGTTTTGGCTCGATCTCTAAAGATGGGAATAAATCCATATCCATTAACACTCGCCTTTGGTAAATCGAACGTCTGTCAAGACCCCTTAATGACCCCGGCTCTTTTCCGATTTTGAGCCAATCTATCGAATATGACATATCACGAGTCATACTGTTAATCTGTTTTTTATCCTGCTTATCCTCTATCGAATCGCCAAGCTCTGATAACATATGCCTTAAATCCCTACGTCCTTGCTCATATTCGCCTATTAGTTTATCAGCCCACATATCTTTGCCCCCTATTTATCCAACGTGATTTTTACAAGTGCCGTTGTAGAAATAATTAAAGCTGCCATCGATGCAACAAACGTTATTTTTAACTGCAACCAATCAGCTAACGAATATACAACCGTAAACATAAATGCAAATGCGATAATTGATAGTGCAAAATACTTGATAAACTCCTTCATGATCTAACCCCTCCCAAAATATAAAAAGGACACCAAACAACGCTTTATTGCGTCATTCAGTGTCCCCGGTTTTTCCGATAGACTTATTTATATATTCTTAATGCTGTGCTCGCTAGTTCCCTCGCCGTGACATCGAATGTGTGTTCACAGTCTGGTGTATGCAATTTACCCAAATTCCAACTCCAACAATTCGGGCCGCTGAATCCGAACGTCTTTATGGACATGTCAAACAGCTTTGTCAGAGTCGACATGTCGTTGTTTTTAATTGCTCGCTTGATATCGTCCCTGATAGAGTCCGAGTATATAATCCTCCTCACAACATGCTCCATTCCTTCTTGTTTGACATCAATATCATCGAATAAGGTCAGTTGCATGCGTTCACCTCATTTTTTAGTATACGAAACCTCATAATGCGTCGGCTTTCCACCCTGCCAAGTTATCACTTGTTTTCCGAATCCCTCACCAGGTACATCTATTTTTTCGATCTTTCCATCAACAACCTTATATACTGCATTTTCTTTTAAACTTATTGTAGCTTTGTTATCATTCACCAGGACCCCTCCTTGTGGTATAATGAATCTAACTTGTGAGAGTCGGGAGAGATCCTGGCTTTTTTATTTTACTTCCTGTACCTCGATTGAATATGAAACAAAATCCCTTGATTTCTTGTTTAATTCAATGTGCTTATCCCATGCCTTGTCAATATCTGAATGTATTTCTACTAGTCTTGTTCTAGTAACCTCTTCAAGCATGATAGTTTTTTTAATCGTTTCCCAAATTACGTAAACTTTCTTACCTTTGAATTTCATTTACCTCTCTCCTTTAAGCAATCTCATCAATCGTCAAATGGTTTTTCTCGAATTCTTCCTGCTCTTTCAAGTGCTTTTTATAACAAACTGGCCCAAATCCTGTTTCAATAGATTTTTCTGTTTTCAATTTCCTACCGCATCTGTTACAGCTGTTCATTATTCCAACTCCCCCTTCCTGCTTAAATAAGCTTTCCTATACGCAACTAACGCCCCTACATACAGTGCTCCAAATACTATTAAACTTGCTGTTATGATTGTTGTCATTTTGATTCTCCTTTTGTTTTGTGGTCGAACTATGCCATATTGTTTAATGCTCTTTTAAACGTTTCTAAGTCACTCTTTATTAATTCTTCCGCTTTCAATTGCGCTTGAAATGACCCTTGTACTTCAAATTCATGATGCTTAAATCTATACCATCCGAAACCACGTTTCGCAGGTCTATTAATTGTGCTTAATGTGTAACCTTCTTTCGTTTTCCAGTTTCCTGGAAAGTTTAGCAACCAATTATATTTTGTGCTTTTCATTTTTTACACTTCTCCTTCTGTCGCATCATTTGTCTTATGCTGCAACCCCTATCAATCTATCAACCACGCTCAAGTAATCTAACGGAACCCCACTGCCCGATTGAACCCTGTATCCGTACACTTCCAAATCCCCTAACGGAATGGACTTCCTACCGCCCGATTTTGAGTCTTTCACATATTTTTGAAGCATACCATTCGGAACAATTAAAACCTCTCTAATCACCCTTAAATCGATTATTAGGAATGATATAGCCCCTTGCTTTTCTGCTTGATTCAAATATTTAACTTGGTCATCTGTAATGTTGTTTAACGGGAACCGTTTTTCTTTAACGGATTTTGCTTCAAAGACGATTGCTTTTCCTCGGTAAACGCCATCGTAATCTACGGTCGATTTCTTATCAAACACGCATATATGTTGATGTCCTTTCGTTTTTCCGATGATCTTCATGGGCGTTGGCCGTTTATTGATCAACGCTATTCCTTTTTGCTTGTAAATCTGATTCGTGTAATCTAGTAGGTTTTCAAAAGCTTGTCCACGTTTTCCGTAATAGGTTGACATTAATATCCCTCATTTTGGCGTGCGTGATTAACTTTGTTTTTATCCATGTAAGCCTGTTCGATTTGTTCCCAAGTGAAGCCTAAATCTGATTCACCTAAACCAACAAAACACTCAAATATATCTTTATAAGCTTCATTTATATCTGCATTTGTTATTGATGCTGGTAAATTAACATCTAAATACGTGTTTAGCGTTGATACATAAGAGAACAATTCGTTAAATGCCTCTGTTGTTGTAGCCCCTGTCAAATCACCTTCAACACATACATCATCTGATTTAATTCCTAATTCCAAACCAATACTTAGTATAAAATGCAGGCAGTCTACGTATTCTTCTAATAAAGGATTATAAAAATGAACACCGCAACCATCGCAATTTTCGCACTGACCGATTATTTTGGTAGGCTTGTTTACATCATCGTAAAATATTGGTTGTCCATTACACTCTTTGCATACATCATTTTCGTTTGGAATCCATTCATTTGGTTCCTTATTAACCTTCCAAAACTTAAACCCCCGCCACTCATTAGCCAACTCCCCCAATTCCACTTGCAAAGCTAAAATCTTTTTATCTAGCAAGTCTTGTCCTACAAGCTGTTTTTCTAGTAAAATTCGAGCATCCAGTTCTGTTTGCATTTCAAATAATTTTGATAGATTCATTACGCCACATCCTTTAAGTATTTGTTTTCTGTATAATGCTTCGCTGTTTCAAAGTATTTAAATACTTTCCTTTCCACATTTCCGCTTTTTCCTACAACCTGCAGCGACCATCCAGCCTTAACTTTTTGTATTCGGATTTTGTAATCATCCGTTTCATACATGATTTTTTTTATTCCCATTAGAACCAGCTCGCATGTGGTGATTCTACTTTTACTTCAAGAGCGCTTTCTCTTAGTTGATTATCAAAACATTCTTCACACAAACTGCTGCGCTCATTCCATTCGACAATCGCATTACACTCAATACATTTTTTCATTTTCCAGTCTCCTTTTTAAAATGCTGATTTCCTTTTGTGCGTCCGCGTATGCTGCTGACAACGTTTCTACTTCATCCTTCAAGCTTCTAGTAATCTTGTCATTGTTTTTCGCCTGTCGACTTCTTTCAATCTGATTCACTCTCCAATGCTTCATAAATTTGTTTTATTTGTTTCGGGTAATGTGCATGCAGCCTCATGCTTTCAATAGCTCCCCAATAGCGTTTGTTTTGTTCCTGTTCTTTGTGTAATCTTCTAGCAGTTTCTACTGCAACTTTTGCACCGTGGTCTAAGTTGTTTCCCAACTCCTGCACTCGTTCAGCTTGTTCGATCATCCATTTAAATAAATCTATTCGCTTTTGCGTGTACTCTATATCTTCTGGGTCTGTCTTTAAAGATAACAAGTCGTACATGCTCCTTAACCATTCATCAGCTTGTTTTAACATTTCTTTACTCATTATTCTTCACCCTCCTTCGCTTTATGGTCGAAATGTGTATTAATCTTCTTGGCAACCACAAAGTAACATTCCGTCTTCTGTCCATTCTCCGCAACTCTCACATTGCTTTTCTATTTGAAAACCTTCGAACTGATAAACAGCCCTTACTGTGTATGATTTATCACAGTTGGAACAGGTTATATCTTCCTCTTTCTCGTCCCAGTTTGATTGATGGTCCTCTACAACGTAATCGCAGTAAGGACATATTTGTTCATCTTGTAATTCGTCCATTTTATAATCTCCTTTACGTCACATTTTCTGTCTAATCGTCGTAATACGAACTAAACTCTAATCACTTTTTTATCAGCATTGATCTTTATAAAATGTTCTACTAATACGTTTGCTTGATCCCATTCACGATAATTTGCAATTGGCAAGTCGTTAATAATCACTCTAAAATAACCGCCAAGTATTTGAGCTATTTCTACTTTTATTTCAGCCATTAATTTTTACTCCTTCGCATTTTTCGTATTAAAATTATAAGCAAGTGGTTGTAAATCCACTCTGTTTCCGTATGCTTGATGCAACAGTGCGATAATGACTTCGATCGGTTCACGTTTTATTTTTTGTGCAATATCTTCGTAGTGAATGCCGTTGTTATGTAAATCTGTGATGACTTGTAATTGTTCTTTGTGCATTCGAAATTCTAAATCTCCATCCAGCAGTGTTACGTAATCCCTAGCTCGTTCTGGCAATGCACTCATGATTCACCACTCGCTTTCGATGTGTGTTTTGCTAACATGGCCATGATTTCTGCTTTTTCTTTTTCATCAACCGGTTGTTCAGTTTTCATGCTTGTTCCTTGTCGCTTACGTTGTTTAAACCAGTCAGGAACGGTTTCTTTTTGGATAGGCTGCTTACTAAACCTTGATTGCTGCTGATTCTTAAATTCAATATCCTCTGCATTTGCCTGTTCAATCGTTTTAATTCCTTTTTCATGCCAAGATTTTAAGATAGATTTTGTATATCCCCAACTAGGCTTGTTTCGTTCCAGTGATCTTTTCATAGCTTCGATCACCATTTCATCACCGAAATCATTTATCCAGTCGAGCATTTCCTCCGAAATTTGTGGTCTGATCATTCCGATGTTGTTTTGGTAGAAAACGATGGCATCATTTTTTTCATGCGCGCTAGTAGTAGTAGATATTTTTATATAATTATTTAAATTATTATAATTATTGTTTGTGTTCATCTGTTGTTCATCTGTTGTTCGTTTGTTGTTCAATTGATGTTCAGTTCCATGTTCAGTTTTATTAAATACATTTTGGTAAACATCATATTTAATAATGGTTACAACGCTATATTTGTTAGTGCTTTTGATGTTCAACATTCGTTGTTTTTGTAAGTTGTTTAAATAACGCCACCAAGTCAACTTATCAAGCCTTTGTTTCGGTTTAACTCCCTTATTTAACTCTTCTGATAGTGCAAATCTACCTGTAATAAATTGACCTCTTTTGATTTCTATCATTTGATTACCGACCAATTGTTCTCGATCTGTATGAGAAGCTTCAAATAAGCAATATATCCACAATTTAAGGTAATTGGGGTCCGACCATATTGGATTGTCCATTAGTTTTCTGTGCAAACTGATAAATCCTTTCATTTTCATACCCCCAACTCTTATGCTATATAAACTACTTTTCCAGTAAGCTGCTGAATCTCTTTCTTAAACAATTTTTCATCCGAATTACTATCTGATAAATGCATTAGATGAATCTCCTGCACCTTAGATAAGTCATTTGCTTTCAGAAACTCTTTAACGTTTTCTAAGCTAAAATGTGATCTTATTAAACGCTTTTTCATACCTTTATGGACACGTCCTGTTGAAATGTTTTCGTTTAGAATATCCTTGCTATAATTTGCTTCAATCATGATGTGTGTGAGGCCTTTAAACTTGTACCTGACATAAAAGGTATCAGTAGCGAATAAAAGCTTCTCACCAGCTTTATTTTGAAGCAGGAACCCATATGGTTCTGAAACATCATGTTCAACATCAAACGGAAGTATCGTCCATGTTCCAATTGTGAATTGCCGCTTATTTTCAACTACTTTTATGCGATGATGTTTTATACCTTCTGCATCCGCTGTTCCTTGTGACATATAACAATTAATGCCTGCTCGCAAAACTTCTTTTAAGCCTTTTGTATGGTCTTTATGTTCATGTGATACTAAACAACCTTTTATACTAGAAGTCTTGAATTCTAGCGCTATTTGAATTTCTTTGAACGATATTCCGCATTCTAGTAATAAGGGAGTGCTACCATCTGTAACGTGGTAGCAATTCCCCTTTGAACTGGAAGCAAGAGTTGTTATTTTAATCATTAGAAACTCGGTCCTTTTGCTGTAACTGGTTCCTGTTGTTCCATGTCATTCATAACTTGTTCAACTTCAGAATCTTCTTTTTCTGTATCAGGAGAAGTGATTTCTCCTGTTTCCTGGTCAACTTCCGATACATCAATATCGATGTACTCTGAATTAGCATTCTCGTTAATTTCTTGCTGTGCTTCAGCTTCTGCTATTGCGTCATCCTGCCGGTTAAAATGTTGTATCACTAAGCTGCTATCATCAGAACTATTCAAGAATTTCTTGCATGCCCTGTTTATGACAGTTTTCTTAGCCATTTCCTGCCTAAATTTATCGTGAGTGGATCCTTCTTTTTCCTTTTTATTGCCTTTGCCCCACATTTGCGACTGTGACCAGGCTTGTCTTATTTCTTCAATTGTCATCAATTCGTGGTAAGTTGTATTTGAATCCAGCACGATCGTTGCGTAAGCACCAATAATATTTTCTTTGTCGATACTCCCAAATTTCTGTTTATGTTTTAAATTGGTGATTTTACCGTTTACCATTTCGTAATCCACATCGTCGCCGTCATAAATCACGTTTGCATTGATTTCCTTGGCTCCAGTAACTCGTTTAGTGACAGCCATTGTGCCAAAGTATGAGCGTTGAAATGTTAACTGGTTTCCGTAAACGATGAAGTACCCTTGCTTCTTTGTTGGATTAAGGCCTTGTACAACCATGTCTAATAATGCATTTGCGATAGAGTCTCTTGTGCAAACTTCTAAAGCAGGCTTCTTGTTTCGATCTTGTGTGTTTTGCAGAGTAAGCCATGCGCTTTTCATAGCATTGTCCGGGCTATAACCCGCAGGGAAATGAATTTCTCCCTGCTCTTGGAAATGTCGAACCCTTTCTGCCACAACATCCACAGTATCTTTCTTAACCATTGCTAATTGATTTTGGTTGCTCATTTATTTCTCCTCCTCATTAATAAAATCAAGTACCTTGGTTGCTGATTCTGGTTTAATGACACTGGCGGTAATACCAGCACCCTTGTATTCATTGCAGAAATTATTAAATGCTTTTCCTAAACCAGTCTGAATTTGTTCGTCTGTCGCATTTGAAACCTCTAAAACCAATACAATTTTACTCATTTACGCAACCTCGCTTTCAGACTTAGCTTCAACCCTTAGCTGCTTGTCCTGTTCTGAAACAACCAGGCTGATCAACTGTGCATCAATATCAATCAACTTAGTAACCGATTCAGCGTTATCTACAAAGATTGGAGCTGATACACCGTAATGCGTGGATAACGTGTTAATAATGTCTAAACCTACATTGATACGTGCCGCATTGTTCAAACCACCGGAATAAGGAACACCTTCATAAGTTGTTTCGCAAACTTCCCTTAAACCGCCGTTTATCTGCGTTTCGAATAGCTTAAACCGAGCATATTTAAACTTACTGTTGATTTTGCTTTCAAGAATATTAACCTTTGTACGGATAAATTCTTCTGTTAGGTACAACTGATGTTCCAGTTCTTCAAACTCTGCAGCTAATGATTTTTCTTGTTCTTCCAGTTCCTTAATTCGTTTATGTGATTGTTCAGATTGCGCTAATTTGCTTAAATCAACCTGCAGTTCATTTTGTTTTGTCTTCAATTCTGTAATCTCTTGCTGTGTAGCTTGGATTGTTTCAGCAACTGATACTTGCATTTGTTCAATCCTCTGTTCTAACGTTTGTTTTTCTTCATCTAACTTAATGTAAGAAGCGTTTTCTTCAATCGGCTTAACGGTTGATTTAGCCGTTTCAATTTCCTGCTCCAAACGCTCAATATCACTTGATTTCTTCTTGCCTTGATCCGTGATCTTATCAATTTTTGATTGAATGGATTCATTTTCTCGTTTGATTGATTCTACTTTTCCTTTAAGTTCAATACCTTCTTTGTTGATGGTCTCCATGCGCTCACTAATGTGTTCAAGAAGCTTTGATTTATTGAGATTAAATTTAGTTGCAGCTTCCGTTATTTGATCTTGTGGAAGGTCTTGCTCACAAGTAGGACAAACACATTCCGATTCATGGTTAAATTCTTGTGCATTTTGTTCTTCATACTGCTTTTGACTCTCTTTATATTGATCTCGTAACTGGTTCATTTGCTTTTCAATGTCTTTAATGTGATTTTCATTCATGTTTTTACGTTGTTCATGACTTCTAATATCGTTTCTTAGGATGGAAAGGTTAGATTGTTCTTCCTGGAGCCTTGTTTGCAGTTTGAATAATTCCTGCTGTTCGTTTTGAGTATGCTCATTTCGGACATTTGCGATTTTTAAATCAATATCGCTGATTTGCCTTTTCAGTTCGTTAATTTCTGATCCGTTTTTAATGCTGTTTATTTGCTCGTTTTTCGCTTCAATTTCAAACGAAACATTATCAATAGAGCCTTTTATACTCGCTTCATCCAAACCCGTTAAATCAGGTAATCCTCTATGAATCTCATCAATTCGAACGGGGATCCGTTCAAGTTCCTCGTTAATTTCTTTTCGTTTAGCAGCAATCACTTTTTTATGATCTTCAATAGTTCGATTGCCTAATATTTCAGTTAGCTTAGACAAATCTCCGTTCGAATTAATCACATCTTGATCTGTTATATCTCCGGCTATTTCTAGGAGCAAATCACGACGTTTTTTATCGTTTAGTTGTTCATTAAAGTAGGCAGGATTGGTTAACAGTTTAAAAATACCTTCATCTACAATTGAATGAATCGTGTCCTCATACTCTTTTTTCTTGGATGGAACGCTATCTACAAAATAATCCGTAGTATGGCCAGTGAATTCCTTCGTAACGGATCCGCGCTTTTTAGTCCATTGTTCCTTGTACACCTTTTTGAGAACTAATTGTTTGCCGTCCACTAACAAACTCGCTTCCACTTCGTGATCCAAGTTGTGGATTGTTTTACCATCAAGAAGCGTTTTAATTTCAAACTTTGTTGAGTTGCTACTGTCCTTACTGAAAAGCAACCAAACAAAAGCATCAAACAACGTTGTCTTACCGGTCGCATTGTCACCAAATACCTTTATGTCATTTCCGGCAGCATTGAGTTCAAAATACTTAATCCCCTTAAAATTGGTTAGCTTCAAATTGAGTAATCTAATATCCTTCACAAAAATCCCTCCGTATTGATATAATTGGGATATTCGCTTATAATATGGGTAGATGAATATAGCGAATATCCGATGACTAGTGCCTAGCTAGTCATTTTTTTATGTCCTTCAAATGCTTCTTGATGTTCTTGCGCGGTTACAAAAGTAATGTATTCATAACCGTTTAACCAAAAACTTAAATGATAATTTCCACTTTTAGTGAATACTTTTTCTACATTCAATTCATGATTAGTAACGATATCCAAAAACATTTCCTTTTCTAGATGAAAACTTTGCCCCGTCAAACAAGTAATACCTATTCTTTCTGCTTTTGATAGTGCTTTTGAATGAGAATTTAACTCTTTCAAATCCAAATTGATCACTCCTCTCATGCATTGATCATCGTGTAGTACAAAAGCGCCAACGTTCCGATAAAACACAACAGATAAAAGCTTTTAACAAATCGATCACTCATGCTTGTACATCCTCACAACTTGTATATTTATTCCTGCAGCACCCATTTGTTCCAACAATCTGTTCCGACGATCTATTTCATTCTTCTTTCGTGCAAGCTGTACTAATTCGTGTAAAGACTTAATCATATCTACAGATCTATGTTGTGCTAATTCTATTTCTATTTCTCCTTTGTCTATATGAGCCGTTACAAGTGCTAAGCAATCCTTGAAGCTATGAAATTCTTTTGAAGCTTCATATAGATCATTCGGCAAAAAATGTTCATGTAATTTCATATGACCCCTCCTAAATTTGGCTAATGATAAAACAGATCAGTATAACTGCGCCTACAATAGCTGCATGTCCATCGTTTACCTTCAAAAAATCACTCCTAGTAAGATTGTTCCGACTGCTGTTATTCCAGAATCTAGTAAGTTTTGTAATATGCTTAAACCATCAACTCCGCATAAAAATGCAACCATCACTTCCTGCGAGTGCGTATTTGTTACCCAAGCTTGTACCATCGAAATACTCGGTTCTTTCGTGCCGTTCTCGTATTTAGAAACGTCCGATTGGTTGATATACAACTTATCCGCTAACTCTTCTTGACTAATTCCTTCTCGATCACGGCACGCTTTTAAAATCGCGCCGTATTTCATCTTCTATCCCCCTTCCTTTATTCCGAATCGGAATACTAATCCAAAGAAAAAAGTATTATTATATAAGTACCACCCCCCCTTAGATTGCTTGTTTTGTTTGCTGTTCAATCCAGTTCATCATAGCCGTGTAAGGTATGCGGATCCGGTTGCCATCCCGCAAGGCCGGAAACCCATTAAATTCTGATTGCTGACAAAGTTCGTATGTACGAGTGATTCCAAAGCGCAAAATTTGCGCCGCCTCTTTCACTGTCAGAAATCTCGGAACCTCGTTATACCCGTGCGATTCGAGCAAGTGCTTGATGTCCTGCAAGTGCTTCTCGTTTTCCTCTCGCACGATTTGTCGGATAACTTCTTCCATAGACACTTAGATCACCTCTCGAATGGATTGCTGCCTATTTTGATTATCAATTTCAATTCTTAGACTTGTTGAAGGTTGCCACATTCCAATAAAGCGCAATCCATCTTCAAATTTTTTCTTTGGCAGTTCACCATACCTTGGTATTTCAAAATGGTTCTTAAAGTCTCTCCAAAAAGCTGAAAATACTTTGAACGCCATTCCCTTATATGCAGGGGAAGATTTACCGCCCAATGTTTCAACAACGATGCTATTTGCCTTTTTCCGGATAACATGCTCTTGGTTTCCATCGATGCGCATTGTTTCTTCTAAGTTGGTAATGCGTTCGTTATGCTCTTCTAGTGTTTCTGACGCTTCTAGTGATAGTTTCATAGATGCTTTTAGTTGTTCTTTTTCAGACAAGACTCTTGGTTTACTAAGTTCTTTTTCCATCTGGTTAAAAGCGTTCATGTAATTAATCTTGAATTGCATTGCTTGTCTTCCAGTAAAGCCCATAACTAATAATGTAAAACCGTCACGATTAATTAAATATTGTCTGTACTCTTGCTTATTCTGTTCATGGATGTAAGTTGTCTCATAAAATAGGCTTGCCCAATTTTCGGCTACCCCCTGCATTGAATCGATTGCATCCAGCACGTGTTTATGTTTCTTGTCAAAATCTCTTGCGACATTCCTTGAACTCGTAACTACTTCGTCATTGTTTTTAAAAACTAATTGATCCATATTTTTACCTCCTGGTTATTGTTTTGATTTCAGACTAACAAATTAGGCATTTTCCAATTCTTGTTTTATTTTCTTTCGTTTAGTGTTAGATATTACTTACAAAATTGAGTTATCGATATTTTCATTTCACCATGTTTTACTTTGCTTCACCTGCTTCGGTTAATTGGAAAAAATGCGTGTACTCCTTGTCAAGCACTTTTTTATAAATCTGGAAAAAGAATTTCGAATGGCTGATTAAAAACCTGTTCAATCTTTAATGAAAGTTCAAGACTGGGTTTCGTTCTCCCGTTCTCTAAAAAACCCACAGTTGCTTTTGAAGTATTTAATAGTTTTGCTAATTCTTTTTGAGTGAGGTTTTTATTCTTTCTTTCTTGGATCAATCGAGTTCTTTTTGGTCCTTTTATATTGTGATACTCAAGACTGGATGGTTTAGCTTTTTTCATTCAATCACCTCCTTAAATCGTCTAAAGTAATACCTAATGCGTCTGCAAGTTTGCACATCACCTTAAAGGTGGGGTTTGGATCATTGCTGTTTTCGATGTTTTGCAATGTTGATTCATTTAAACCACTCAATTTCGCTAACTTGTAACGAGATATACCTTTTGACTTTCTAATTCGCTTTAAATTCAATATATGGTATCTCCTTTCAATTGTTTGCCACTACATATTGTGGTAAGCTGTTATATAAGAACATAGTTTCTTATTTTTCTAAGGGGGGTGAATACCATAGCTAGTTTGAAAAAGCCTGGAATGGATAACCAACGACCTGGAAAATACAAAGAAGTTGGTCCAAGAGGTGGAAAGGTCAATAAGCCGAGAACTGTAAAAATTGATCCTGGCGACCGCCTACCTCCCACTCAAGAAAAAGGTCATAAATGGAAAAAACAATAATCCTGTAGAGGTCATTGTTCACGCAATGACTTCTATAACTTGATTTTCCTTTTAGAAAAACACCAACAAAGTCCGAAAATATTTAATTGAATCCAAGATTCTGCAAAACGAATACCATCTTCTTCGTACTTTGTAATATAATGGTTAATCATGCTCTCACCTCCTATATGGCTTGTTTTTGCAACGTTTGGTTGCATTCAACTTCAAAAAAAATTGTCCAATTAACATCTAAGACTTTAGCTACAGATTTTGCGACATCAACAGATGGAACTCTAACAACATTTTCAATCATTCCGTAATACTGTCGTGATATGGTTTTATCTTCTGGTAAATAATCACTAGCGTACAAAGCAACTTGTTCATGAGTTAATTTTTTTTCATTACGTGCATCTACCAAAATGCGATTTAATTCTTTTTTGTTCATGTTATCACCTCTCATTTTGCAACGTTTGGTTGCTAACTAAATCCTATTATACGCTACTTTTTGTTGCTGTCAAGTATAAAATGCAACTTTATATTGCTTTTCGTTTTATTTCCTTTAAAGCAACTCTTTGTTGCTATATAATATAGTAAGTTAATAGAAGGGTTGATAATAAATGTTCCCTAAGAGATTAAAGAAATTAAGGAAAGATAAAAAGTTAACACAACAAGATATGGCAGATTATTTAGGGGTTAGCAGACAAGGTTATGCTAAATATGAAAATGGCCAAAGTGAATCTGATCACGAAACAGTAAAGAAGCTTGCCACATTTTTTGACGTAACAACCGATTACTTACTAGGTCACAGCGACCAACCACATCTAAACGAAGAAGAAGCATTCAAAGCATTTATAGATGATCCCGAACTTGAACGATGGTACAAAGAATTGCCATCAAAAGAGGATGAATTAAGGATGCTCAAGCGAGTTTGGGAAGCGTTTAAGAAAGATCAAGACTAACACCACGACAAACATCACGACTTTTATTTGTCGTGTTTTTTTAGATGACTAATAGGCATAATTTACTGCACCGAATATCACATCATGATTAATAACGCCGCAAATTTAATTTGTGGTGTTAAATTTTATATATTTTTATCTTATATATTGAAACATAAGGGGGATGTAAAGTGTCAGAAAAGATGAAAAAGCCATTTTATAAAAAATGGTGGGTTTGGTTAATAGTTGTTGTGGTTGTAATTGCCGTTGCTACAGGTGGTGGAGATGATAAAGGTGATGAGGAAACCGCCGAGACTGCAGCTTCAGAAAGTGTCGAAAATGAACAAGAACAGGAAGTAGTAGAAGAACCAGAGGAAAAGGCCGAAGAGACCGACGAAGAACCTGTAGAAGAACCAGAAGAAGAAAATGATGATGTTCCAAGGGAACACAAGGCGGCACTAAATAAAGCTGAATCATATGCTAGTACTATGCACATGTCAAAAGCAGGCATTTATGATCAATTAGTTTCGGAACATGGGGAAAACTTCCCTGAAGAAGCCGCAAAATATGCCATGGATAATATCGAGTTCGACTGGAAAGAAAACGCTCTGAAAAAGGCAATATCATATGCTGAAACGATGGATATGTCAAATGATGCTATATTTGATCAATTAATTTCAGAATATGGGGAGAAATTTACCGAAGAAGAAGCGCAATACGCTATTGATAATTTAGAATAAAGCAATAGGTGTACATTAATTTGTACACCCCTCTTTATACAATTAACACGAACACACATTCTGTTTCAAGGGGGATTTTGTGAACAGGACGGAATCTTACATCAATAAGTTTTATAAATCTCTTTTTATCAACAGTCCAGACCAATTAACTGTTGATAACATTTCAGTGTTGATGGACGTTGAAGTTTTATCCTGGAAATTTTCAAGTGCAGCTTATCATTATAAAGGTAAAAGTAAGATTTTCTTAAGTGAAGGGTTGACGCACCAGCAAAAATGGCAAGATTTCGGACATGAAATATGCCATGTTTTAATTCATGCAGGAAGGCAAGGTCATCTCCCGATCTCGTTTTTACAACTCCAAGAAAACCAAGCAGAATATTTCAGTTATCATTTTTGCATTCCCACTTTTATGCTACAAAAATTGAAAGAGGTGACGATCTATGACGTTATGAATCTGTTTAATGTTGAATTTGACTTTGCTTATACGAGACTAGAAATGTATGAAAGTAAAATGATAGGGAGGATGGAAAATGCGAGGTCATATAGCTAAACGCGGAAAAAAATATTCATTTGTTATCGATATCGGCCGGGATCCAGTTACTAAAAAACGTAGACAAAAGCGTGTGTCGGGATTTACGAGCGAGAAGAAAGCAAGAAAAGCTATGGTAGATATGATGGCCGAATTGAACCGTGGAACTTATGTAGAGCCGACAAATGAAACGTTCGGTAAATACTTAATGGGTTGGTTAAAACATAAAGAGAAAAGAGTTGCTTACAGCACCTATACACATTATAGATCATATATAATCAATCACATAGAGCCTGCTCTTGGGTATTTAAAAATGCAGGATTTAAGACCAATGCATTTACAACGTTTTTATGATGCATTATTAGATAAAAAAACTTTATCAACACGATCTGTGCATCATATACACCGAATCATTACAAATTGCTTGAATATGGCAGTAAAAATGGGAGAAATACAAACAAATATTGCCACTGTTGCGGATTCAGTACGTGTATCTAAAATCGAACAGCAGTTTTGGAACGCGAAAGAGGTAAATACCTTCCTGGAAAATTCAAGAGATCATATTCATTTTATTGCCTATTATTTAGGAGCTTTTACAGGTATGCGCAGAGGTGAAGTGTTAGGTTTGAAATGGGACTGTGTTGATTTGGAGAACAGGAAAATTTATGTACAGAGGGCAATCAAAAAAAGTGAAGATGGTTACGAATTAAATGATTTAAAAAACACATCGAGTTATCGATCAATCACGATGTCTGAAGGATTATTATTTGAATTGAAAAAACATAAAAATAAGCAGAATGAACATAAAATGAAGTTAGGTGAAGATTATAATGATGAAGGATTTGTTGCAGCTACCAAGTCAGGCACGTTTATTTTACCAACGAATTTAAGTAGATCGTTCAGATTAAGACGAGATAAATTAATAAAAAATGGCGTTGAACTAAAGAAAATACGATTTCACGATTTAAGGCACACGCACGCCAGTTTATTATTTAATCTAAATGTACATCCAAAAATTGTACAAGAGCGACTAGGTCATTCGAGTATAGAAATCACTATGGACACCTACTCACATATGCTTCCAAATATGCAAGAATCAGCAGCGCAAAAATTAGATGAAATGTTCGATAAAAGCTTCGATCTAAAACATGTTGTGACCACTTCGTGACCAATCCCACTTTTTTAAGTAAAAATAGCAAGGGAACAAAAACGCTGTAACCCTTGCTATATATAGCCTTAACACTAGCGCGCCCGGGAGGATTTGAACCCCCGACTCTTGGTACCGGAAACCAATGCTCTATCCCCTGAGCTACGAGCGCATACTATTTAAATGACGTACATACGATATTATAACGCCCTTACTATATATATACAAGTACTTTCACTAGATTTATTTTTAATTACTGTCTTTATGAATACTCTGTAACCGCTCGTATTAATATTGTTCAGAATTTGTCTATTTTACAAATGCGAAAAATGCGCTAGTGCGTTTTGAATTAAGAGGTTCAACAGCTTACGTTACGAGCATGAACTCCTCGTTATGCTAGATGACACTTTATTCAATAGATGCGGTCAACGCTTCGTTAACGTATAATAAGAATATATAAGATGATTCTCATTTTGTTTGTTTTTTGAATTCAATATATACGAGGCAGCATAGCATCCATTATTAGCTCATTTTCTAATCGGAAAAACGTTTATTTACTTTAAAATAAGGGTACGATGAATGATATGTTTGCTTATTGACAAACTTTTTGTTTGACCTTTATTGACCATTTAGTTATGATAAAAACATACCCAATGGGAATCCAGAAAGATTTAAAGGAGGATGTACACATGGTTTTAATTCCAACAGTTATTGAACAAACAAATCGCGGTGAACGCGCATATGACATTTACTCACGTTTACTAAAAGATCGTATTATTATGCTTGGTAGTGCAATTGACGACAATGTTGCTAATTCGATCGTTGCTCAACTGCTTTTTTTAGAAGCAGAGGATCCAAACAAAGATATTTCATTATACATTAATTCACCTGGTGGATCTATTTCAGCAGGAATGGCGATTTATGACACGATGCAGTTTATTAAATCGGATGTCTCCACAATTTGTACAGGCATGGCCGCTTCTATGGGAGCTTTTTTACTTGCCGCTGGAG
The DNA here is from genome assembly GCF_051846935.1 of Virgibacillus sp. W0430. NCBI lineage: Bacteria > Bacillati > Bacillota > Bacilli > Caryophanales > Bacillaceae > Virgibacillus > Virgibacillus sp. W0430. The sequence continues at coordinate 57,800 of NZ_JBPYCS010000010.1, read as the reverse complement.
AAAAAGGAAAACGATATGCTCTTCCAAACAGTGAAGTAATGATTCATCAGCCACTCGGTGGAACACAGGGGCAAGCGTCCGATATTGAAATACACGCTAAAAGAATTATTAAAATGCGTGAAAAAATTAATGAAATCTTAGCTGATCGTACAGGACAGCCGATTGATGTTATTGAGGCAGATACAGATCGTGATAACTTTATGTCCGCTGAACGTGCGGTAGAATACGGTCTTATCGATAAGATACTTGCTAGAAAAGAAGATAAATAACTGGATTTATAATAAATCGTTAGCAAATACACTTATTCCTTTCGTTTAACCGAGAGAAATTAAGAATTCGCTAGCGTTTTCTTTTGGCGTTCAATAATGGATGCTTTTCCAGTCAATTTATAATGAACAATACGCTATCAAAGCGTCAAACTAAAGAAGCGCATATGCATGCTCTATTACTATTAAGCAGTATTTAACTTAAACGTATGCGCAAGGGCATTAAAATAAGTCAGGCTAGATATCCTATGTTTGATAGATGGCCTGACTTATTTTTTGGTTGTACAAAATAAGACGTTGGTAAAGAAAAATCACATTACTTGTTGGTAGGGAAGTGTGTGTAATAACGCTATTAGCCCTCTTTAAGCTGACTGGAACGAAAATCTACGGACTCCTGAGGAAATAGCAAGCGTCCGAAGATCACTGTAGCGACTCGGGTAGAGGAGCTACAAAAGCTGAGGCCGTTCCCGCGGAAAGCCTGTCAGCTGCAGTGCAAGTCAGTGAAATCAAAACGCAAGCTTTCATGTTTTCGTTCTACTTCATGAGTAGGTATTCCTCAATCGGAGATTATCTACGTGTCATTTTTTGACTTGTTACTTTATTCACAATCAACTATAGGAAAATAGTTATGATTTAGATACAAACGAAACAAGGTGCTCAAGCGCAACGCTTTCATCCGGTCCTTCAGCAATTAATGTAATGGATTCGCCTCTTGCAATTGCTAAGCTCATTAGTCCCATTATACTCTTTGCATTTACTCTTTTCCCATCTTTTTCAAGAAACAAATCCGATGTGTAACGATTCGCCTCTTGTACAAATTGCGCAGCTGGTCTAGCCTGCAAACCGGTTTCCAATTCAACTTCTACTGATTTTTCAACCAATCCAATCATCCTTTCATTCATTCCTGTCGTAAGCGATCTCATACCATACCGTTATCGGCTTGTTATTTATTCTCACTATATATACGTCAATGAAACAATCGAACTTATATGTAATAAATATGTTAATTGCTTCTCGCACTGTCGGAAATTACAGCTATTATATCATGTATTTCATGCAAATGAAACTATTGCAATTTAAGTTTCTTAATTTTCTAACACTTTGTCTCCCCTTCTTATTTTCTCTGCAATCTCATCTATTTTTTTTAACCGATGATTAACGCCTGATTTTGAAATTTTTCCACTGTCAACAAGTTCACCAAGTTCTTTTAATGTAACATCTGGATAATTTACACGAGCAATCGCTATTTCTCTTAATTTATCCGGTAATATTTCCAGACCAACCGTTTTTTCGATAAATTGAATGCTTTCTACTTGTCGTATCGCTGCACTAATTGTTTTATTCAAATTCGCGGTTTCACAATTAACGAGTCGGTTTACCGAATTACGCATATCCCGGACGATGCGAACATCTTCAAATTTAAAGAGTGCATTGTGTGCGCCTATAATATTTAAAAACTCGGTAATTTTTTCAGCTTCCTTCATATAAACGATATATCCATTTTTACGTTGCAGTGTTCGGGCACGTAAGCCAAAGTCATTTAACAATTTACAAAGAGATGTGTTATGTTCTTCATAAAAATTGAATATTTCCAAATGGTAAGAGGATGTCTCCGGATTGTTAATTGAACCACCTGCTAAAAATGCACCCCGCAAATAAGAGCGCCTACAGCAGTTGTTCTCTCGCACACTACTGGATATCGTCCGAATAAACGTTTTTTGTTCATTCATAATATCCAGTTCCTTTAATACGTCTTTTACATTATTTTTCAATCGAGCAATATACACGTTATTCTTTTTAAGCTTCATTTTTTTGCGAACGAGTAATTCTACAGTATATGGATATATTGACTTTATTAACGTATACATTCGTCGGGCAATTGCAGCATTTTCAGTTTGAACATCGAGTGTATATCCGTGTTTTGATACAGATAAGACACCATTCATTCTAATAAGTGCTGCAAGTTCTGCTTGCTCGCAACAATCGTCCACAGGTATGCTCGTCAGTTCTTTTTTTATTTCCGAGGCAAAAGACAATCGATACCCTCCTTTTCTGCTTTTAAAAAGCAACATCAATCATTTTTTTGTACGAGGGAATAGAGCAATTTTGCTATTTTTTCGTTATCATGTCGCAGCATCATTTTAGAGTCGTCAACAATATCTCCTTCAATTACATCCAATCCCATTTTCAGCAATCGATCGGTATCATATACTACTGGTTTTGCGTTTTCTTCCGCATATACATCTTTTACTTTTTTGGCAATTGGGCGATTGTTTACCACTACTGCATCAATCGTCCCTTGGCCAATATGGTCAGTAAGCGCTTCGACATGGTCAGCTGCTGTGTAGCCTGTTGTCTCCCCTTCCTGAGTCATTACATTGCACACATAGACAACTTTAGCTTTCGTATCACGAATCGCCTGCTCTACTCGTGGAATAATTAAATTCGGTAAAATACTCGTATAAAGACTTCCAGGCGATATAACGACTAAGTCTGCATTTTCGATCGCTTTTATTGTATTCGGCAATGGTTTAAGTGGCTCAGGACTTAAGAAAACACGTTTTATCTGTTTATTCTCTAGTGGAATACTTGATTCACCAGATACAATTGTTCCATCCTTCATCTCTGCATGAAGTAAAAGATTATCATTTGAAATTGGGAAAATCTTACCTTTTACATTAAAAATACGAGATATTTCTTTTATCCCGTTATTAAAATCGCCTTTTATTGTAGTCATTGCTGCTAATAAAAGGTTACCCATTGAATGACCAGACAAACCATTCCCGCTTGAAAATCGATGTTGAAACAATTCAATTAACGATGGCTCTACGTCAGAAAGAGCAGCAATGACATTTCGAATATCTCCAGGTGCTGGCATTGCCATTTCCTCACGCAAGCGCCCTGAACTTCCGCCATCATCTGCAACCGTTACGAGTACAGTTAATTCAATAGGCATATCTTTTAATCCGCGCAATAACACTGGCATCCCCGTACCACCGCCAATGACAACGATTCGCGGCTTTTTCTCCCTAACCATATTAATGTCCCTTTCTCTTATGAATATCCCGATGGCTTATGTGCGCTTTGTAAGCAGGCGAAAGTTGTTTAGCAAAATATTCGGTAAGTGCTACAGAACGATGCTGTCCTCCGGTACATCCGATCGCAATAACAAGTTGGGACTTACCTTCTTTTTTATATTGAGGCAGCATAAATTGCAGTAAATCGAGCACTTTATCAGTAAATTTTTGCGTATCTGACCATTTAAAGACGTACTCAGAAACCTCTTTATCAAGCCCTGTCAATGGCTTCATATGTGCTACATAATGCGGATTTGGCAAGAAGCGAACATCAAACACTAAATCAGCATCGATTGGTATACCATACTTAAATCCAAAAGAAACAAGATGTACAGAAAATGTAGATTGATTTTCTTCTCGGTAAATATCGGCAATTTTTTCACGGAGATTTTTCGGCTTTAAATTGGTTGTGTCAATAATTTTATGTGCCCTACCTCTTAACTCATCAAGAATTTCTCTTTCTTGCTTTATACCTTCTAGCGGAAGCCCACCTGCACCTAGCGGATGAGATCTTCTCGTTTCTTTATAGCGGCTAACGAGCGTCTCATTCGTCGCATCCAAAAAAATTATATGTTCTTCTAGCCAGTCTTCATTTGCGAGGAAATCAAGGCCTTCAAATAACGAATCAAAAAACTCTCTCCCTCGTAAATCAATTACAAGTGCAACCTTCGTAATATTGTTTGTTGAATCCTTCATTAGCTCCAAAAACTTTGGAAGTAACGTAGGTGGCAAATTATCTACACAGTAATATCCAAGGTCTTCAAAGCTTTGTACTGCTAACGTTTTCCCGGCTCCAGACATCCCTGTAATAATAACAAGCTTTGTTTCTTTTTCGGAATTTCTCATTGTGATCCTCCCTTATCAGAATGATCAAATCGATTATGAATGCAACAGATCATCCAAAGTGTGTGAAAAAACATCGTAAACGAATGATTCATCTTTTATAATACGTTATATCTTTTTCTAATCTGTATTTGTACAATGGAAAAAGCAATTTCTTGACTTCCTTTATCACAATATGGAGTAAAGTGTCTACAATCTACCTATATGCAACAAGCGGATCATCGAGTTCGCACACACCTTTTGTCCTTTCCTTAATGAAAAGCGCAATTATAATGGAGGTGTATAGCGACGTTTCGAAATTACGATTACAGCACCATAATTAATACATATCCGATTGGGTGCACGTTACTATCAACGAGTTGACCCTATATTTATTATACCGTATTAAAATGAAAAGGAACAAAGAAATGAGAAGGGGAAAAATACGTATTTTGTATGTTTTATATCTATTTTCTCATAGCTTTTGTTTCGTTTAGCTATGTAGTTAAATTCCGTTATAAAAACTGAAGTATGTGTTATCTATTTACTCGGCCTGTCGTAAGCCTAAAAAAAAGCACAGGCATACAACACCTGTGCAAAACAACTAATTTATTAAAGGGGGTCAATTAGTTTATCTATATTATACACTAATTTTATTGCGAATATGTTACAAATTAGTTAAAAAGCAATTACTTTCTACGTAATTTTTATGCCTTTTAGGAAGTTTTTACTGTTTTGAGCTTCTCGGACAATTCTTCAATATATTTTTGTGCTGTCTCCGCTGCAATACTTCCGTCGCCTGTAGCCGTTACAATTTGTCGTAATTCTTTTTCACGAATATCCCCAGCTGCAAAAACACCTGGAACCTTTGTTTCCATATTTTCATTTGTCGGGATATACCCTTCTTCATTAACGATACCGAGTGACTTAAACGGCTCACTTAATGGCACCATTCCAATATAAACAAACACGCCCTCAATTGGGTGGTCATACGATTCATCTGTCTTTACATTTCGAAGTGAGACAGAACTAACTTTTCCTTCTGGTCCGTTTATTTTTTCGACAACGGTATCCCAAATAAAGTCGATTTTTTCATTGGCAAATGCTCTTTCTTGAATAATCTTCTGGGCACGCAATTCATCACGGCGATGAACAATCGTTACTTTGCTTGCGAAACGAGTTAAATAAATTCCTTCTTCTACTGCAGAGTCACCGCCACCGATAACGACAAGCTCCTTTTCTTTATAGAATGCACCGTCACATACTGCGCAGTATGATACACCGCGCCCTGTTAACTCTGCCTCTCCTTCAATACCTAGCTTTTTATATTGAGCTCCAGTCGTAACGATAAGTGCTCTTGTTTTATATTCTTTATTTCCAGCTTTTACAACTTTATAATCTCCGTGATCTTCGACGTCTTTAATTTCACCATAGGCGTATTCTGCACCGAATTTCTTCGCATGCTCGAACATCTTATTTGATAAGTCTGCGCCTAAAACATGTTCAAAACCCGGGAAATTTTCAATATCTTCCGTGTCAGCCATTTGTCCGCCTGGAATACCACGTTCGATCATTACAGTGTCTAAATTAGCTCGAGATGCATAAACGGCCGCTGTCATTCCTGCTGGTCCTGCACCTGCTATGATCACATCATATATACGTTCTTCAGACATCATTCTCGCCCTTTCTCTTCTGTAATATAATTTGTTTTTTAAAGTAATGTTCTTTTAATAATAATTATTATTTTATTACCCTTTTATAGCTTAAACGATGAGAATCATTTCGTCTAATTTTTTGCTCATCTTCTACCAACATTCTTTCTCTCTTTTTAAATATGAATAATAGGTAGACCCTTTTTCAATAATGCTATTTGCTATATCTATTTTCCCAATTCGGTATGCCGTTAAACTAAACCATTTATAATATCGATATTCATTTTTAACGATTGGATCTTTAATCATTTTAAATCGTACATATGCTTGATCGTAATGGTTCGTCCTCGCTAATGTAATTGCTAGCTGCAATTTCTTTTCTTCATGTATAGGATATACATTTTGTATTACATTAATCATGTTCTCAAACGATTGTTTTTCATTTAATTCATAATAAAATATGGATAAGTTCAAATAACTCATTAATATAGATGGGTCTTCTTTAAGATAGTTCCATTCTTCATTTATTGCTTCTCGTTCATTCCCAGAAAAGAACAAAGCAGTCGTAAACTGATGCTTTGTTAATTGATCTTCGGGATAAAGCATGCGCATTTCCCTAAGTAATGGTAACGCATTTTCCCATTCCGATTGCTCCATATAATCCAGAACACTTTCACGGTACATTAAAAAATCTTCGTCTATTTCCGTTTCTAAAAGTTCTTCTTCATCAATTAAATGCAATAAGCTTTCTAATTCTTCCTTAAACTCGCCTTCATTTTCATGATCCAAGTACATATGTGCATGCTTTTTCGCAGTTTGAAACAGGCCTAAATGTGCATAATTGTTTGCTAGCAAATAATGACAATCAATATATTTTTCTCCGTAAACTTGTACTAATTTTTCTAGCAAGCGATTTGATTGATCAAATTGGCCCATCTCTGTATAGATTGCTGCTAATTGGCTCTCGTAGACCGGATCATTCGGTGCTTTATAAATTGCTTTTTTTAACCATTTGATCGCTACGTCAAATTTCCCCTTTTGAAAAGCTTCAACACCTTTGGAGAAATAAAAATCTCCTTCTGGTATAAACGTAATTATATTTTCATTTTTATATGCTTTATTACTTCTTTTTTGCAAAACTATCCTCCTAGCGGATAACAGGCGCTACGATCCATTATAAGAGATTCACACTTGTTTTAGTAGGCATTTGCTTAAAATACAATTAGAAGTTCATGGAAGTATATGAAACATAAAATGATCGACTGCTGCCTGTTCAGCCACACATGCAAATGCGTTAAGTTTATTGTCGCGTTTGTAGCTATCGAACGAAACGTTTATTTGAAGGCCTGAGCTGCTCGCACCGCCTTTTTCCAGCCATTATACAAGTTTTCCCTTTTATCTTCAGCAAATGTTGGATAAAATGTTCGATCCACGTGCCATTGGTCTGTAATGTTTTGTTTGCTTTTCCAAAAACCTACTGCGAGCCCTGCCAAATAAGCTGCACCTAAAGCTGTTGTTTCATTAACAACTGGACGTTCAACCTCAACACCGAGTATATTGCTTTGAAATTCCATTAAAAAATTGTTCGTAACTGCACCGCCATCCACGCGCAGCTTTTTTAATTCAATTTTCGAATCAGCGGTCATCGCATCCACGACGTCAGCTGTTTGATAAGCAATCGATTCGAGTGTTGCACGAGCAATATGTTCTTTTGTCGTACCTCTTGTAATCCCAAACATCGTACCACGCACTGCGCTATCCCAATACGGAGCGCCTAAGCCTACAAATGCAGGTACTACATATACGCCTGCAGTGTCTTTAACTTTCTTTGCAAGCTGCTCACTTTCCGATGACGCGTCAATTATTTGCAATCCATCTCGTAACCATTGAATAGCGGAACCTGTTACAAAAACACTGCCTTCTAGCGCATATTCTACGTTCCCATTCACTCCCCAGGCGATCGTTGTAAGGAGTCCATTTTTTGATTCGATCACTTCTTCTCCCGTATTCATTAACATGAAATTGCCTGTTCCGTACGTGTTTTTCATCATGCCAGGTTCAAAACAAGCTTGCCCAAATAAAGCGGCTTGCTGATCTCCTGCAATACCAGCAATAGGAAGCTCGTGCCCGGAAAAAAAGCTTTCATCGGTCGTTCCATACACTTCAGAAGATGGACGTACCTCAGGTAGCATGGATTGTGGAATGTCGAGTATATGTAACAGTTCTTCATCCCACTCTAACGTATGAATGTTGTACATTAATGTTCGGGAAGCATTCGAATAATCGGTTATATGCAGCTCTTTACCAGTCAATTGGTGTACGATCCATGTATCCATCGTTCCAAACAATAAATCACCGTTAGTCGCTTTTTCTTTTGCGCCGTCAACGTGTTCTAGAATCCATTTAACCTTTGTCCCAGAAAAATAAGGGTCAAGAAGCAAGCCTGTTTTTTTCCTAAACAGTTCATTATATCCATTATTCCGTAATTCTTGGCAAATAGGAGCTGTTTGCCTTGATTGCCAAACGATTGCTCTATAAATTGGTTTGCCTGTATGCCGATCCCATACAACAGTCGTCTCCCGTTGATTCGTAATTCCTATAGCTTCTATTTGGCCCGGCTCTATGCTGCTTTTCTTAAGCGTTTGCTTAATACAATAGTGCATTGTTTCCCAAATCTCTATCGCGTCGTGCTCCACCCAACCTGCTTCAGGAAAATATTGTTGAAACTCTTTTTGTACCATTTCAACTACTTGACCGGATTTATTGAACAAAATAGCGCGCGAGCTAGTCGTACCTTGATCGAGAGCTAAAATATACGATTCCATTTTTTTGCCTCCTTTATGGAAGATAATTATTTCAAATCGTCGTTTATATAATTACGGCTACTTATTTGTAAACTCGTTCAGATGTGCGCTTGGCTTTCGTAATAACCGAACCAGCTTCAATGCCAAAAGTGTAAAATGTACGAATTAACATGACCGATACTCTACTTGTCATCTTACCTCTTTTTTCGTTTGTTTGCTAACGGTTTTTTTCTTGAGATTGAGTCACGTATTTGTGGGTGTTATTTTAAGAAGTTAAAAAACCTCTCTTTGTATTCGTTACTATTAGTGTTGATTCCTACCGACCGCAGAAGATATACACGAAGACTCCAGAGGGAACAGCAAGCGTCTGAAGACCCCGCAGGAAGTGGTTTTCTTCCGAGGAGGCTGAAGCCGTGCCCGCGGAAAGCATCCACCTGCAGTGAAAATCAACGGTGTTATTCATGTGTATATCATTCGAAGTAAAATTGATCACATATTATCTAGTTAGATTCGTGCATCTGTTCCCCCACAAACATTTTACTCATACTTTTCTTGATTGGATCACGTATTTGTGGGGAAGGATATTAGAATTTTGAAATATCATATTTTTGTTTAGTTTCTATTTTAATACGGTGTAGTTACCGCCGCCGTTGACATATACTGCGCTTTCCGTGGACAATGTCTCAACTAATTTAGGAAGTTTTTCCTAACTTCTTAAATGAATTTTCTATTATTGCTTTTCCACCTGGAGTTACATATAGTCCATTTGCGCATAGGAGTAAAAGAACAACATCTTACTAGATAAACGTAGTCACAATAAATAGCTCATTTGATTTCCTACAAACATTTTACGTATACTTTCTTTTTTAAAAGATGCGCACGTGTCTTTTATTAGTGATAAAGGGACGCCTCACTTAACAATTGGTCCAATTCAGCCTGATGCCGTGCTTTTTCATGTTCGTCCCAGCTTAATCGAGTTGCCATATAAGAAATCACTTGATTTTTATGCTGAATAACCGAGTCAATATGAAAGTAAATTGCTGCCGTTCTTCGTACAAAAAAGTCTGCAGGCGAATAGACGGATTCATATTCGATCGCATAAATTAACTGTGCGAAAATCATTGCATCTATTGCTAGGCTTTTAGCTGTCTCTTTGTATTTCTCATATATTGTAAAAACTCGAGATACATTCGATCCATACATATTAATTAATGGAGACGCTATCGACTCATTTACCCCCAACTCAGCTGCTTCAAGCAGTTTCTCCTTAAAGAAAGCTGGCCAACCGCTTGAACCACCTACGTCCCCTCCTGAGATTGGCAAATGTTTCGTACTGGAAGCAGCATATTGCGCATTACTTTTTTCCTTCAGCTGGGCAACGACTAGATTAATGACATCTTCGGCCATTTTTCGATAGCCGGTTAGTTTCCCGCCGGCAATTGTAATAAGTCCGGTATTGGAAAGAAAAATTTCATCCTTGCGTGATAGTTCTGCTTGATTTTTCCCTTCATTAGAAATTAATGGACGTAAGCCTGCCCAGCTCGATTCGATGTCTTGTTTTGTAAGCTTCAGACTAGGAAACATATGTTGAATTGCATTTAAAAGATACGTTGCATCAGCTACCGTTACTTGAGGGGTCGCAATATTTCCCTCATAGCTTGTATCGGTCGTGCCGACATACGTTTTATCGTTTCTCGGAATAGCAAAAATCATGCGACCGTCCGGGGCATCAAAATAGACCGCTTGTTGTAAAGGAAAGCTGCGATTGGAAAAAACGATATGCACGCCTTTCGTTAATACTAATTCCTTTCCTTGTAAAGAGTCATCTACCTTTCGAAGTGAGTCTACCCATGGCCCAGTTGCATTAATTACTTTTTTTGCGAAAAGCTCATACGTCTCTCCAGTTAATTGATCCTCTACGATAACCCCACGTATTGATTGATCTGCAAAATAAAGGAAGTCAATTACCTTTGTATAATGTAAGGCGTGGATTCCTTTTTCAACGGCCTTTTTGAGCACTTCAATTGTCAAACGTGCATCATCCGTTTTGTATTCAACGTAATATCCAGCACCTTTAAGTCCTTCTCGTTTTATAAGCGGTTCAACTTGAAGTGTCTCTTCACTGTTGAGCATTGTACGACGATCTTCTTTCCTAACTGCCGCTAACCAATCGTATAACTTTAAGCCAATATTTGTCGTAATTGGGCCAAAGCTTCCCCCTTTATGAAAGGGTAGCAGCATTTTTTCTGGTGTTGTTACATGTGGGCCATTTTCATAAACGATTGCTCTTTCTCGTCCGACCTCTGCAACTAGCTTCAGTTCAAATTGTTTTAAATAGCGTAACCCGCCATGGATTAACTTTGTTGAACGACTTGATGTACCTGCTGCAAAATCTTGCATTTCCACCAGCCCTGTCTTAAGTCCACGAGTAACTGCATCCAATGCAATGCCAGCACCTGTTATTCCACCGCCGATAACCAATACATCCAGCTGCTCTAGTCGCAATTGTGCTTTTATATGGTTTCGATGCAAGCTAGAAAACTTGCCCATTTCACGCACCCCTCTCGTCTAGCTCGTACGATTTTGAAAAAAACCACAATACAAACTTATGCTTTATCGCATGAGTTGCTTGTGGTTTTTTGTTACCTCTAGCCAATAGTTCCCAGCTTCACTTAATGCTAGTTTACCATATGTCTATTGCTATTATAATTATTTTCAAGTCCATTACTTTATAATAACCATTTAATAAATAAAAAAAACTTCGTTGCAGTTTAGTGCTTTCCTATTATATAAAACGATTAAGCTGCAAGTACATTACGATTGCTTTGGAAGTGTTTTTCTTCGTTCTTCCATTTCTTCCTTTGTATAAATTAGCTTCATTGGGTTTCCTCCGACAAATGCACCAGCTGGGACATCTTTATGAACGAGAGAACCCGCTGATACAATTGCACGATCTCCGATTGTAATCCCCGGAAGGATGGTCGTATTCGCTCCAATCATCACTTCATTCCCAATTGTAACGAAGCCTGTCCGATATTCCGTTATCAAATATTCATGCGCCAAAATAGTTGTATTGTAGCCTATAATACTATTTTCTCCAATTGATATTTTCTCTGGAAACATTACATCGGGCATAACCATGAGGGCGAAAGAGGTATGCTTTCCTACCTTCATTCGTAAAAAAGTTCGATATAGCCAATTTTTAACCGATAGAAAAGGCGTATAACGTCCAATTTGAATAATAATGAAGTTTTTCATTACTTTCCAAAATGAAATTGTTTTATATATTTGCCATAAGGAATTCACTTCCCTGACATAAAAACGCTCCGTTTTTCGCATTTACTACACCCCAGCAATTTTTAACAAGTCTCGCATGTCTTCCAGCATATACGTAGGTTTAAATTCCATTAGATAGTCTTTTCCTTTTTCACTCCAAGCAACTGCAGCCGTTTTTACTCCTGCATTTTTGCCTGCTTCTATATCGTGATAGTTATCGCCAACCATTATTGTCGATTCGGGAACGGCATTTAGCCTGTTCATTGCTTTTAAAACCGGCTCTGGGTGCGGCTTAGGGTGAGTAACATCATCTATTGTGATGAGAGTATCAAAAAAACGATCAAGTCCTGTTAATGCAAGTCCTTTTTTAACTCCATGACGCATTTTAGCTGAAACGATAGCCATCTTAATATTTTGCTTCTGAAGCTGATCAATCGTTTCTAAAACATAAGGAAATGCTTTAACAAACCGATCATGGTGTTTTAAATTGTGTTCTCTATATGTATCGATCATTGCCGTTGCCCGTTCTGGATAAACCTTCTGAAACGTTTCAATAAGCGGCGGGCCGTTAAACTCCATTATTTCCTCTTTTGTAAAGCTTAACCCATAGTGCTGAAATGTATGCTCGAAGGACGCGATTATAAGAGCATTTGTATCAAGTAATGTACCATCGAGATCAAATAAAACTGTATCAATGTGCATGATATACTTCCTTTCTCTTGTCCATTCTATTCCATATAAAAGCAACCGACATCGTTAAAGCAATTGCCATTACTAAACGGATGAGAAGTAAAGGCCAAACAGGTATGCCAAGCGGAATAAATATTACTGTATCCTCAATGACCGCATGGCAGGATACGAGGAAAATGAGCGCAAGAATTGTATCTTTTCGAGATACACCGTCCTCTTTAACGGCTTGAATCATTACACCGGCACCGAATGCCAAGCCAATTGTTAATCCTGTTATAAGGGTCATAGACGTATTTCTTTCCATTCCTAGAAATTTAGTAAATGGTGCAAAACGGTTCGAAAGAGCAGTCAACCATCCTTTTTCCCGTAAAAACTGCATCGCAAGCATAAGTGGGAATATGACGAATGCTAATTGAACTACAGCTGTAAAAGCTGTTTGCATCCCATATAAGACAACTTCCAACCACCCATCCAGTACAACATTTGATGTTGTTATAAAGCCGTATTGTGCGGATTCAGATCCGCCTTGCCAGACGAGGTTAATTATAAACGCGGAGAACAACGCGAGACCTACTCGTATACCAGAGATTAACCACCAGCTCACACCGACTTTAGATGCCACAGAAGACTCAATAAATAAATTATGGGAAAAAGAGAGCATAACCGCTAAAATAAAAACCTCTTTTACAGTAAACTCAAACGATACAATGGCACCAATTGCTGCATATAAGTTAAGCGCATTTCCAAGCACAAGTGGCATAGCAGCTTCACCTGGCAACCCGATAAGACCCATTAACGGATTAAGAAGCTTGATAAAAGCCGGTAGTATTGGTGTATGCTGTAAAATCATAACGAATAACGTAACAGGAAAAACAATTTTACCTAACGTCCATGAAACATGTACCCCTTGCTGTAAGCCTCGCTTTAACGTCCCGACCAAATCTACCCCTCATTTCAAACAACTACATGTACGTCTATTTCTTTTTATTTTTATTACCTTTTTTGCGGTGCGATTTCAGTCGATTGCCTTTATAATCATGGTGGACTGTTTTTGATTTTCGGCGATATATGATGAGAATGATTGCCGAAATTATAAGCAAAATAGAAATAAATTGAGCTGTGCGTATTGACCCAATCAAATAAAGACTATCGGTTCGCATTCCTTCAATAAAGTACCTACCAACAGAGTAAAGCATTAAATAGGATAAAAACAATTCACCACGCAACGGATTATATTTACGTAGTAGAAGTAAGATAACAAATACAATGATATTCCATACAGACTCATATAAAAATGTCGGATGGTACATGATTCCATTAATACACATCTGATTCATAATAAAGTCAGGTAAAAACTGATGAAAGCTTTCATATGTAGATGCTGAAATTGCTCCACCATGGGCTTCTTGGTTCATAAAATTTCCCCAACGTCCAATCGCTTGACCGAGAATTAAGCTTGGAGCGACTATATCTGCCAGCTGCCAAAAAGAAACATCCTTTACTCGTGCAAAAACAATTGCAGTTAAAACGGAGCCTATTAGCGCTCCATGAATAGCAATACCGCCTTCCCAAACAGCAAAGACTTTCCACCAAGGACCGCTGCTATATCGATCCCATTCAAATAGTACATAATATATACGGGCAAAAATAATCGCTATCGGTGTAGCAAACATTATTAAATCCACTATAAGATCTTTTTTTAACCCAAGCCGATCTGCTTCTTTTGTAGCTAAATACAAGCCTAAAAACAAACCCGTAGCAATAATAACACCATACCAATAAATTGAGATGGGTCCTACTTCAATAAATACCCGGTTTAACGAAGGGGCATCGCACATCAAATCAATCACTCCTAGTACATTTCGTCATTTCCTTGTTTAATCATTGTAGCTAACTGATCCGAAAATTCCTCAGCTGTATTAACCCCCATTCGCTTTAGCCGGAAATTCATTGCGGCTACTTCAATAATAACAGCAAGGTTTCTCCCCGGTCGTACTGGAATAGTCGCCTTTGGAATTGTTACGTCCATAATTTTCATTGTTTCTTCTTCGATACCTAAACGTTCATACTGTTTATGATCATTCCATAATTCTAGTTCAATAATGAGCGAAATTTTTTTATGGTTTTTAACGGAGCCCGCACCGAATAAAGTCATCACATTTATTATTCCTAACCCTCTTATTTCTAACAAATGTTCAATTAGTGGAGGAGCACTTCCAATTAAGCTGTCGTAGTCCTCCTGACGTATTTCTACACTGTCATCGGCTACAAGACGGTGACCCCGTTTCACTAATTCTAGTGCTGTTTCACTTTTACCTACTCCACTCGAGCCCGTAATTAATACACCGACACCATATACATCTACAAGCACCCCGTGAATCGCTGTTGTAGGTGCAAACTTCACTTCCAAAAAATTTGTTATTCTAGTAATTACTCGTGTTGTTTTTCGAGGGGATTTAAGAATCGGTACGCCTGCATAATTAGCAGCATCCATTAAAGTTTCTGGAATGTCCAACCAATTTGAAACGACGATGCCTGGTGTTATATCTGTACACAAACGCTCCGCACGATCAATTTGTTCCTCTTCTGATAAGTCGAGAAAGTAACTCATTTCCGTTTTACCAATTAATTGTATCCGTTCCTTAGGATAATAATTAAAATAACCAGTCAATTCGATCCCTGGCCGCGAAATATCACTCGTAGTAATTTCACGATGCAACCCATCCTCACCAGCTACTAAAGTTAAATTGAAGTTTTCCAGTAAATGCTTAGTCCGTACTACTGATGGCATAATTATCCCTCCAACGGTTACAATAACTGCTATTTATTGTAGCATATTTTGTTACAAAACGTGATTATTGAATCAAATAGGGTACGTTAAATATTTGTGGGGAGATATTAATAATCTTGAAAAACACTTTTTTGTATTAAATATTCTATTTGTAAATCCGCTGCGACGCTCGCGGTTGACATATACCTCGCTTTCTAGGATTGCATGGGCAAATCCACAACTAATTTAGAGAGCTTTTCAAACTTCTTGAATGGATTTCGGCTGTTGCTTTCCCCAGTGGAGTCCTCCCATATTCCATTTGCTAAAAGAAAGCACTATGCTTCTTTCCAAATAGACAAAAAAAGCGTTAGAATTTAGTTTCCACGCTTTAAACTTTTGCTATCCCTTTCGTATATCTTTTATTAGCTGATTCAATATCGTATTAATAATTGAAATAATTATAGAAGCAATTATCGTCATTCCGAAGCCGTCAATTACAAAGGAATGGCTCATTAAACTTTGTGTAAAATAAAGTGTAATTGCATTAATTATAAATAGAAACAATCCAAACGTTATAACTGTAATTGGTAAAGTAAAAATTATTAATAGTGGCTTCACTATTATATTAAGAATCGATAATAAAAAGCTTGCCAATAAGGCAGTTGTAAAATCTGCAATATGAAAGGCGTCAAACAATTGCGCTACAGCTATTAAAGCAACCGCATTTAAAAATATAGATAACAGCCACCGTAAAATCATCTTACCCCTCCCATTCATCTGGAATGATAAAAATACTAGCAATATATAAGAAAATTAGTGTTCCTGCACTAAAAAACAGGCCTGCTATAAATATAATACGTAAGAAGCTGGAATCTAGACGTAAATAATTAGCAAGCCCACCTAAAACTCCATAAGATAAGCGGTCGCTTCTTGAACGATGCAATTGTCTCATGCGTATTCCTCCTCGTATGATTTGCAGGCTATAATTGGCGTTTCATTTACATTTCATCGTATTTATAGATTGTAAGTAAACGCATCGCCTTTTAAACGAGTGATTGGAGATAAACGAAAATGGTAAAGTAAATAATTACTATGTGCTGAAACGAAAAGAGAAGGCTGCATTTAAGGGTGCCGCATCGCCTTCTATGTTCTCATTTTATGCTCATACGTAGCATCGTTCGCTAATTAATATATTACGTAAATAACGCAATAAATAGCAAAGCCTATGTCAATTATAATTACGCTTCAGTATAGTCCCAAATGAAAAACTGTTCCTTACCTAACCGCTTTTCAAAATTTTTCCGCATCACGGCCATTTCCTGTGGTTGGTCTTCAAATCGCTTTAACATTCCTTCTGCTTGCGACTTATGCGTAAGTATTGCTTCCATTTTTTGATCAAAGACTGGGGTTACGTCATGAATAATATCTGGGTTTCCAAGTACTTCTTCAAAATTATTCGTAATTGCTGCCGCCCATACTATCGGGCGTTTTTCTTCTTCCATTAAGCGCACAGCTTCAATCGTCGCTTCTCCCAATGCATTATGATCTGGATGTACACCATGTCCAGGATAATGGGTAATTACTAAGGATGGATCAATTTCTTCCAATACCTCTTTTATATGCTGGGCTACCTTCTGTTTATCTTCAAACTCAATCGTTTTATCCCGATAACCGAGCAAACGAAAATCAATATCTAACATTTCACATGCTGCAATTAATTCTTTTTCTCTAATTTTAGATAAGGTTTCACGATTAGCAAATACGGGTGAGCCCATATTGCGCCCCATTTCTCCCAATGTTCCACACAAATAAGTTACCGGTACATCTTGCTTTCTAAAGTTTATAATTGTGCCAGCTGCACCAAACGATTCATCGTCCGGGTGCGGATATATAACAACAACATGTTTTTCCACATTTAGTCACCTTTCTTTTTGGGCGTATTTTACCTGACTTTTAAAATTATATCCCTATGCTATTCACCAAAGGGTGTTTCACTTAATTGTAAAGCAACCATTAAACGTCCTTCTGGATCATGACCTGCTAATAGTAGCTTCGATTGCTCATATAGTTCCCAATCCGTTAACCCTTCTGCATATACCCAACCATTTTCTGTTTTTAAACCAACACGATACGATCCATTTTCCCCGATAATTTTCGCTTCAGAAAAACGAATTTGTGCATTTCGGATATAAGCTCCTACATTAATTCCTTTATTATCAAAGTGACTCGCATATGCACCATTTGTTGTTTCTAAATGAATATAAACAGACTTGTTTTTAAACTTCTGTAACATGCTTTGGACACTTTCTATTTCAATCGGATTCATGCTTCCGTACCTCCCTGTAATAGTCTATTATAGCTTAACGAATCGATTCGAGTGCGTCAAAATATAAAGCTTATGAGATTGAGTCACGTATTTGTGGGTGTTATTTTAAGAAGTTAAAAAACCTCTCTTTGTATTCGTTAATTTTAGTATTGCTTCCTACCGACCGCAGTAGATATACACTACGCTTTCCGAGGAGGCTGAAGCCGTGCCCGTGGAAAGCATTCACCTGCAGTGAACATCAACGGTGTTATTCATGTGTATATCGTTCGAAGTAAAATTGATCACATATTATCTAGTTAGATTCGTGCATCTGTTCCCCCACAAACATTTTACGCATACAGCTTATGAAAAAAAGGCTCATCGATCGTGTGAAAAATGATGAATGAGCCTTTTTATACTTTATTTTCGCTTTAGTTATTTAACCGTCGCTGATTTTTCCTTTGCTGCCACTTTAAGCTGCATACGCTCTTCATCACGCTCTAATATTGGCTTTAAATATTTTCCAGTATAAGATGCCGTCTTTGCCGCTATCTCCTCAGGAGTTCCGGTAGCTATAATCTCTCCACCTCCATCTCCACCTTCTGGACCGAGATCAATAATATAATCTGCAGTTTTAATAACGTCAAGGTTATGCTCGATGATTAACACGGTATCCCCATTATCGACGAGCCGCTGGAGGACGCGAAGTAAGCGACGGATATCGTCCGCATGCAATCCGGTTGTCGGTTCGTCTAAAATATAAAATGTTTTTCCATTGGATCGCTTGTGCAATTCACTTGCAAGCTTTACACGTTGTGCCTCACCACCGGATAAGGTTGTAGCTGGCTGTCCAAGCTTAATATATCCTAGTCCTACATCAAAAACTGTTTGCAGCTTTCGTTTTATTCTAGGTATATTACTGAAAAAATCGAGCGCTTCTTCAATTCGCATATCAAGAATATCAGCAATGTTTTTGCCTTTAAACGTAACTTCTAGCGTTTCACGATTATATCGTTTACCATGACACACCTCACACGGTACATATACATCGGGTAAAAAGTGCATTTCAATTTTTAAAATACCGTCTCCACGACAAGCTTCACAGCGGCCACCTTTTACATTAAAGCTAAATCTCCCTTTTTTATACCCGCGCATTTTCGCTTCATTTGTTTGAGCGAAAACATCTCGAATATCATCAAAAAGGCTTGTATACGTAGCTGGATTTGAACGTGGTGTCCGTCCAATTGGCGATTGATTTATATCTATAACTTTCTCGATGTACTCCAGTCCATTCACTTCTTCGTGCTGACCTGGTTTATGTTTCCCTGTATATAAATGTTTAGCTAATGATTTGTATAATATTTCGTTAACGAGTGTACTCTTACCTGAACCTGAAACACCAGTGACAACTGTCATTAATCCAATTGGAAATTGAGCGGAAACATTTTTTAAATTGTTTTCCGTTGCTCCAACAACTTCAATAAAACGGTCATCCCGCTTCCGACGCTCTGTCGGCAAAGGAATATACTCTTTCCCGGATAAGTACTTGCCCGTTAGGGACTTTCTTGATTTCATCACTTTAGAAGGGGTTCCACATGCGACTATTTCACCGCCATGCTCGCCTGCTCCCGGTCCAATATCAATTAACCAGTCTGCAGCAAGCATTGTATCCTCATCATGCTCAACAACTATTAGTGTATTGTCAAGATCTCGCATTTGCATTAACGTGCCAATCAAACGATCATTATCACGCTGGTGCAATCCAATTGATGGTTCATCGAGCACATATAAAACACCTGTAAGCGCAGAGCCAATTTGAGTTGCCAATCGGATTCGTTGTGCTTCTCCACCAGATAGTGTACCTGAGGAGCGAGACATCGTTAAGTAATCTAAGCCTACGTTTTCTAGAAATTTCAGCCGTTCACATATTTCTTTTAAAATTAATCGTGAAATTTGCTTCTCTTTTTCGGTTAAAGGTAGCTGTGTGAAAAATTGTTTCGCTTCGGTTATCGAAAAGTCCGTCACTTCACTAATATGTTTTTTGTTCACCTTTACCGCGAGTGCTTCGTTTTTTAAGCGATATCCATCACACGTCGGACAGTTTTTTTGGGCCATATATTTTTCAAGCGTTTCCCTTATAAACTCAGAAGACGTTTCTCGATAACGTCTGGATATATTATTAATGACTCCTTCAAAGTGAATCTCACTTTCTCGGACGTTGCCAAAATCGTTGACGTAATAAAAGTATATTTTTTCTTTGCCACTGCCATATAAGATTTTATCCATTTGTTTCTTTGGGATGTTCTTTACTGGAGTGTCCATATCGATTCCATAATGATCACAAACACTTTTTAACAGCTGTGGGTAATATTGTGAGCTAATCGGCGCCCAGGCTGCTAATGCATGTTCATTCAAAGATTTGTCCCAATCAGGAATGACAAGGTCGATGTCTACTTCTAAATTCGTTCCTAATCCACCACATGTCGTACATGCGCCATATGGGCTATTAAAAGAAAAGAGTCGAGGCTCAAGCTCATCGATTGAAAAGCCACAAATAGGACATGCATGGTTTTCATTGAAAACAAGCTCTTCCTCACCAATAACATCGACTATAATGCGCCCTTCGCCTAAAGGCAATGCCGTTTCGATCGAATCACTCAATCGAGCAGCTATTCCTTCCTTAACAACAATACGATCAACAACTACTTCAATCGAATGCTTCTTATTTTTATCGAGCTTAATTTCATCGGTTACTTCCCGCATTTCGTTGTTAACGCGGATACGTACATAACCTTCTTTTTTTAAGTTTTCAAGCACTTTCACATGCTCGCCTTTTCTTCCGGTAACGACCGGCGCCAGAATCTGAATCTTTGTTCGCTCTGGATATTCTAATATACGATCCACCATTTGTTGTACAGTCTGAGAAGTAATTTCTATTCCATGCTCTGGACATATCGGTTTTCCGATTCGAGCGTAAAGCAAACGTAAATAATCATAAATCTCAGTAACTGTTCCAACCGTTGATCGCGGATTTTTACTCGTCGTTTTTTGATCGATTGAAATTGCCGGTGATAACCCTTCAATCGTATCGACATCCGGCTTATCCATTTGCCCTAAAAATTGACGGGCATATGCAGATAACGATTCGACATAGCGACGTTGACCTTCAGCGTAGATTGTGTCAAAAGCAAGCGAAGACTTTCCTGAGCCGGAAAGTCCAGTAACAACGACTAATTTATTTTTCGGTATCGTTACATCTATATTTTTTAGATTATGTGCTCTTGCACCTTGTATTTTAATCGATTTACTAGGCATGAACCTGTCATCCTTCCGCTTTTAGCTCAAAAATAATATCTCGCAGCTCGGTAGCTTTTTCAAAATCTAAAATTTTAGCTGCCTCACGCATTTCTTTTTCCATTTGTTCAATAACTTCTGCTTTTTCTTTTGCAGGTAATTTAACGATTTTCGATACACTGCCATCGTATTGCTCTGCTTTTTCTGCAGCAATTGTCGCTCGAATTACATCGCGCACTTCTTTTTTAATCGTTTTTGGCGTAATTTGATGTTTTTTATTGTAAGCCTGCTGGATTTCTCTACGGCGATTTGTCTCATCTATTGCCAATTGCATAGATGCTGTAATGCGGTCTGCATACATAATGACCTGTCCGTTCTCATTTCGTGCAGCTCTACCCATTGTCTGGATTAACGATCGTTCAGAGCGTAGAAAGCCTTCTTTGTCAGCATCCAATATGGCTACCAGTGACACTTCAGGAATATCTAATCCTTCACGCAACAAATTAATCCCGATCAGTACATCATATTTACCTACTCGTAAATCTCGAATAATTTCAATCCGTTCCAAGGTCTTTACTTCTGAATGTAAATACGCTACTTTCATACCGAGCTCTTTAAAGTAGTCTGTTAAATCCTCCGACATCTTTTTAGTTAATGTCGTAACGAGTACGCGTTCATTGCTTTCAACTCTTTTATTAATTTCGCCAATCAAATTATCAATTTGACCTTCAATTGGACGGACATAAACAATTGGATCTAACAATCCCGTCGGTCGGATAATTTGCTCCACCATTTCTGGTGAATGCTCTAATTCGTACGGGCCAGGCGTAGCAGAAACATAAATAAGTTGATTTGTCTTCCCCTCAAATTCCTCGAATTTTAACGGACGATTGTCTAACGCAGAAGGAAGTCGAAAGCCATGATCTACTAGCATTTGCTTCCTTGCTCGATCGCCATTAAACATACCACGAATTTGTGGCAAGGTCGCATGGGATTCGTCAATTACGACTAAAAAGTCGTCTGGAAAGAAGTCGAGCAGCGTATACGGTGTCGAACCTGCTTCTCGCAACGTTAAATGGCGAGAGTAATTTTCAATCCCCGAGCAAAAACCCATTTCTTTCATCATTTCAAGGTCGTAATTCGTCCGTTGCTCAAGTCGTTGAGCTTCCAATAATTTATTATCGGCACGTAATTCTTTTAATCGTTCTTCAAGCTCGTTTTCAATATTCTTAATGGCTACTTTTAACTTTTCTTCACGGGTAACGAAGTGAGATGCTGGAAAGATTGCTACATGTTCCCGATCGCCAACGATTTCTCCTGTTAAAGCATCTACCTCTCGTATACGATCGATTTCATCGCCAAAAAATTCAATCCGAATACAATGTTCTTCCTTTGAAGCAGGTATTATTTCTACCGAATCGCCACGAACACGAAAGGTCCCCCGTTTAAAATCAATATCATTTCGTGCGTATTGAATATCGACTAATTCACGCAAAAGTGCATCACGGCCTTTTTCCATTCCTAATCTCAAGGATAAGACCTGACTTTTATATTCCTCAGGTGAACCTAAACCATATATACACGATACACTCGCGACAATTAAGACGTCTTGTCGCTCAAATAATGCAGAGGTTGCTGAGTGCCGCAGCTTGTCAATTTCATCATTAATACTAGCATCTTTTTCTATGAATGTATCTGTAGATGGGACGTAAGCTTCTGGCTGATAATAATCATAGTAACTAACAAAATATTCTACTGCATTATTCGGAAAAAAATCTTTAAACTCACTATATAATTGACCAGCCAACGTTTTATTGTGTGCAATAACGAGCGTTGGTCGATTTATTTGTTCAACTACATTCGAGACAGTGTATGTTTTACCAGTACCAGTCGCACCAAGCAATGTTTGATGTCGCTGTCCGGACAGTACTTTTTCTACTAAACGTTTAATTGCCTTCGGTTGATCCCCTTGGGGTTGAAACTGTGCTTGCAATTGAAACCGATCGTCCACAATACAGCCCTCCAATTCAGCGCAAAGCTCTATAATAGTATGATTGATATTTAATCAACGCTTATTTTAGCTCGATATACAAACTTTTATATCTGTACGTTAATCTGTGCTGACACATTTTATTTTAACATATAAACGAACAAATATTCGATTCTTTTGCTTACTGACCGCCTTACTTATCCTTATTATTCCCCCCATTGTTTAATCAAAACAGTAGACGAAAGAAGAGAAATGAAAATTTAGGAGGGCACACAGAAATCGCGTAGTATTTCCGCAAGCATAGCAAAAAAGCCAAAGGCTGCCAATCGAAATGAAAAGGAAGCCTTTGACTGAAGTAGTGTTTGAAATTTTTGATAGCTATACTGCTATTGTTTTAATAATTATTTCTGGCGTAAAATAAATTACACTAGCTAGCAAATGCTACGATGCAATCATTCGCCACTTTTATATGGAGGTGCAGAAAAAATAATTCCTAATTTATGATGATCTCCCTCATAAAAAGGACTTTGCAAGAAGCGTATTTCCTTATCATCATCAAGAACATCGAGCTTAAAGAATGCTCCACTCGCTTGCAGTGCTTCATAAAATTCAAGTGGCTGAGATACCTTTATTCCATTTACTTTTACTATCGTTTCCCCTACGAGAAGACCTAGACGCTCAGCGGGAGTTCCTGGAATAATACTAAGAACTTTTAGCCCTTCTTTTTGTTCATAAAAATACGGTTGAAGCTTTAGTTGGCGATGCCGATAATTAATTAACTCTTTTCCAAAAATACCTACAATAACAGCAACTATTGATAAAGCTGGAATATACAAGCTTCCTAAACTAATTATAATGACAATACATGCCAAGTATGCGACAGTACGTGCAAGCTCTTTTGCCCTTTTGATCGGTAGCATTTCTTCTACAGAATAATCAAACCCAATTAAAAACGGGAACAAAAGTAAGCTGTATGATGCTTCTCCAATTGAAAAATAAGGCCAATATGGAACGAACGGTGTAATTAGACCAGCGGGAACAAGCATAAAAAACGGAATAATCGCTACCTTTTTTATTTGGTGCTGGCCAATCCAATTGCCACGCTTGCTCAAGGCTAAGCGTGGATATGTTTCATTTCTTTTTATCCTGACGAGCAGAATCGCTTCAACCATTAAAAATATACCGAGCAGAATCGCTAAGCTGGTCATAGAGATATCATTAAATAAATGGGGCGTTATTACGTTTTGCCAACTGAATAATAATGGAAAAAACAATACGATTAGGTACGTCAGTCCAATTGTATAGCTAGCGGAAAGAAAACTAAACCGAAATGAAACTGTGAGTACAATCGTTAGTATGGTTAGCAATAGAGCAAATTCATAAGAATAAACAAACCCTACACCAACCGTAATAATTGAAATAATGAGCCCAAAGCTTAATGAAAACAGCCACGTTTGTTTAATCTCGGAAAAAACATCAAATATTTTAGAGCCAAAATCTCGCCGTTCACGCTTCACTCGTTTTAATCCTGTTACGAGTACAAGAGCAACAGCCCAATACAAAAGTGGATTTATAAAGAGCATGCCGATACCTTTGACTAGTTCTATTAACCATGCTTCAACCATTATGATCACCTTCTTGGCATAGATATGAAGCTATTATTTGTTTATCGTCTTCTATATGTTCTATTCGACATCCTTCGCATGAATTCCTGCTCTACTAATTGTATAAATGGTTTAGCGCCTCTTGTAGCTGTTGATCGTCTGTACCAGCTCGGATCTTCTCTACTACTTTTGTTTCTATTAAACTTGCTGTTTTTTCGTCCACATCTCCGGTCGGTTTAATGCTATGATCGGTTTGAAATTCTTTTACAGCTGCTGTCGTTTGTTGATCGAAATACCCATCTGTCCGGTCGGTATCATAGCCAAGACCAGATAACATGATTTGTATGTTTTTTATTTTATCACTCGTATGATTGTAGGTGAGTGGCGCTTCTATTTGGATAGGATGGGAATAAAAGTATTCCGGCTGCTTTTTTTCTATCGTTGGTTCGACGCCTTTTTCATTTATCCAATTCCCTTCCGGTGATAACCATTTATAGAAGGTTAGCTTAATTGTACTGCCATCTCCTAGGGGTACTGCTTGTTGAACTGTCCCTTTCCC
This sequence comes from Virgibacillus sp. W0430, assembly GCF_051846935.1. Taxonomy (NCBI): domain Bacteria; kingdom Bacillati; phylum Bacillota; class Bacilli; order Caryophanales; family Bacillaceae; genus Virgibacillus; species Virgibacillus sp. W0430. Next base: position 32,691 of record NZ_JBPYCS010000010.1, on the reverse strand, counting down.
ATAGCTTGTCATCCCAATAACATCATAACCAATCTCCTTCATTGCTACGGCTAATATTTCGGATGCAGAAGCACTTCCTTCATCAATGAGGACATTTATTGGATATGTCTTTTTCTTATCTAAATTCGTATAGTAAGGTTTTTTATTTCCCTTTTGATCTTCAATTTGAATATATGGGATATTGCTAGGGATAAAATGCTCCAATATTTTTTCTACAGAATCAAGTATCCCGCCAGGATTTCCTCGAACATCAATAATTAGCCCTTGAATTCCATCCGCTTCAAGAGTAGACAATTGCTCAGCGAATTCCTCCGCAGTATGCTCAGCAAAGGAAGTAATCGTTAATACGCCTGTTTTCTTGCCATCAATTGTCTTCATATCTGAGTATACCGTTTCAACTGGAATGTCATCACGAACGATTGTTACCTCAAAAGGCTCAGATACACCCGCACGTTGAATTTCTAATACGACTTCTGAACCTTTTTCACCGCGTATTTTTTCTACTGCTTCATTTAAATCGTAGCCTTCTAACTTTTCTTGATCGACGCTTAATATTTGGTCATTTGGTCGTAAACCAGCTGCTTCTGCTGGGGAATCTTTAATTGGTGCTACGATCGTTACTTTATCTTCCACCATGCTCACCTCAGCCCCTATGCCTTGGAAAGATGATTCGATTTGCTCATTAAACCGTTCCATCGCCTCAACGTCCATATAAGTGCTGTAAGGATCATCTAGTGTATTAAGCATTCCTTGAATTGCGCCTTCAAAAAGTTCGTCATCGGCTACATCGTTTATATAATGCTGCTTTATTAACTGATAAGCTTGCATCACTTTTGAAAGATCATCTTTACTATTGTCTAATTCTTTTTCAGAGATTATCGATGAACCAGCATTTTGTTTAAATAAATTTGTTTGTAATAGCTTGGCACCTGTAAATGCTCCTGCTAAACCACAAACAAAGGCTATAATTAATATTATAGCGAGATACCGTTTTTTAAAATACATACTTCCACCTCGAACATACTATTTTTTCTTATTTAATGAAGTTGTAAAATTGTAAAAAAAAATGGGTTGCTTGAAAAACGACATTGAAGTCCAAGCACCGGCTTTTGGTGCTCGTCCGTAAGCTCACGTTATGTAAAATTTAACGCATACGTGCATTGAGAAGTAAACTAAAAAGATAGAAACGCTCTTTTTAAATAACGTTTGCATTAACATTATATTTTTATGCGCCTTCGTTTAAAAAAGACATCACACGATACTGTGTGATGTCTTTAATATTATAGTTTATGCTTCGTAAATGCAACTACATGCCACTTGTTTTACTTCAAGTAAGAAAGCGGATTTTTCGGGTTTTTGTACCCACCTGGATGGATTTCAAAATGCAAATGCGATCCTGTGGAATTACCTGTACTACCCATACCGCCAATTTGTTGCCCTTGGCCGACACTCTGTCCAACAGAAACAGCAATACTGCTCATATGGGCATATAATGTTGTAAACGTCTTGCCATCAATCACATGAGTGATCATTACCGTATTTCCGTAGCCGTTCATCCATCCTGCGTAAGCTACTGCTCCAGATGCTGAAGCTTTAATTGGTGTTCCAACTCCAGCAGCAATATCAATACCAGCGTGTAATTTCCTTTTGTTAAAAATCGGATGGTTCCGATATCCAAAGCCGGATGAAAAACGTCCACTTGCCGGCCAAATAAAGTCACTATTACCACCACTGCTCACGTTATTATTAGAGCTCGTATCAGGGGCAGAGCCACTACTACTAGAGCTTTGCTGTTGTTGCTGTTCCTTTTTTTGAGCTGCTTCTAATTTAGCTTTCTCTTGTTCTGCCACTTGCTTTGCCTTCTGAATTGAAGCCGCTTGGGCAGCTATTAACTTACGCTCTTCCTCCACACTAATTTTATGATCTTCTAGTGCTTCGTATTCTTCTTCTAATTGCCCCATTAAATTCTCTTGTTCTTGTTTTTGTTGATTAAACTGGTTTTTCAAATTTTCTAGTTTATTCTTTTTTTCTACCAAAGCAGCTTTCTTTTCCTCAACAGATGCCTTTTTCTCTTCTACTTCTATTTGTTTATCTTGCAAAGCCTGTTTATCCGCTGCATGTTCTTCCATAATGGATTTGTCCTGATCCATAATTGCATTCACTGCAGATGAGCGGCTAATAAAATCGCCAAAGTTTTGTGAACCTAGCAAAACGGACATGTACTTAATGCTCCCGCCATTTTTTTGGATGGAGCGTAAACGTTCTTTAAGTAGTTCCTCGCGTTTTTCAATTCGTTCTTGTAATTCTTTAATATCTTGTTTTAATTGTTTAATTTCTTTTTCGAGTTGTTCAAGCTCATTATTTGTCTGAGCAATTTCCGATTCCTTCGTTTGTATTTCACTTTGTGTACGATCGAGCTTTTCACTAATCGATTGAATTTGCTCTTCTACCGTTTGTTGTTTTTGTTTATTATTTTCTAATTTCTCTTCCGTACTAGATTTATCTTTATGTAATTCATTTTCTTTTTCCTTGAGTTCGCTATGTTCTTTGTCAAGCTCTTTAATTTCTTTATTTACACTGGTTATTGACTCCGCAGCAATTGTATCCCAATTTACTAAACTAGTAGTTATAACGACAATAAAAGCTATAAAGCAGACAGACAGCTTTTTCATTTATCGATTTCCTCCCTGTATTTTAAAAAATAGAACGTTTGAGCAGCTAAGCAATAACTCAGCTGCCTTATTTCTGTCTAGTAAACTTATACCTTAAGAAACTTGCGAACACTCATCACGCTGCCCCAAACACCTATAACGATACCAATTGCTAATATAATTAAAGAGAGCTGCCATGCAAACGGATTAAATGGTAATAATTGGACGAAACTATAATTTACTTGCTCACTAACATTGTTAACAATGAAATAGTAGCCTGTCATAATAAGCGCAATAGGAATAATAGATCCTAAAACTCCTAACAGCATGCCTTCGATGAAAAATGGCCATCTAATAAACCCATTAGTTGCACCAACAAGCTTCATAATGCCAATTTCTCGGCTACGTGCCATGATCGTTAATTTTATTGTGTTTGATATTAGGAAAACAGCTGTTAATACGAGTCCCGCAATTAATACTAAACCGATATTTCGAGCATATTTGTTAAAGTTAAAGAGACGTTCTACAACGTCCTTACCGTAATTCACCTCATGAATATAATCGAACGATTCTATCTTTTCAGCGATTTTAACCGTTTCTTCAGGTCGTTCCGCTTTGACGATGTACGCATGGTTAAGCGGGTTGTCCTGTTCAAACATTTGCCATGATTCACCCTGCTCGCCCATTCCTTCAATCAAATTATTCAATTCCTCTTCCTTAGACGAAAAGGCAACACTAGCTACCCCATCTAATTGTTTCAGCTTTTCCCCCAACGCTTTTACGTCGGCATCTTCAGCAGTTACATCGATTAACGCTTTAATTTCGACATCTTCTTCTACTTTTACGGCCATCTGATTAATGTTTAGCATAAGAGCTAGGAAAGCTCCTACTAATATAAGTGTCGTAGTAACTGCCCCTACAGAAGCAACCATCATCCAGCCATTTCTTATAATGTTTTTAGCACCTTCACGGACATGTCGTTTCAATGTACTAAGCTTCATAACCATATTCCCCTTGCTGTTCATCTCTTACAATCAGTCCATCTTCAATCGCAATTACTCGTTTTTTCATCGCATTTACAATTTCTTTGCTGTGCGTTGCCATGATGACTGTTGTTCCTCTTGCATTAATTTCCTCAAAAATACGCATAATGTCCCATGATGTTTCGGGGTCTAGGTTACCCGTAGGCTCATCTGCGATAACAATTTTTGGTTGATTGACGATCGCTCTTGCAATCGACACACGTTGCTGTTCCCCGCCAGATAGCTCGTCCGGTATAAAGCGAGCTTTGTTTTTCAATCCTACAAGGTCAAGCACTTCCATTACACGCTTCCGTATGTTTTTAGGAGATTCTTCAATTACTTCAAGTGCAAACGAAATATTTTCATAGACTGTTAGTTTTGGAAGTAATTTAAAATCTTGAAACACCACACCAATCTCTCTACGTAAAAGGGGGACATTTTTTTCTTTTATGTCGGTAATACTCGTTTCATTAATACTAATTTTTCCAGAGGACGGTTTCGCTTCTCTGTACATCAACTTAACAAATGTCGATTTCCCTGCACCACTAGGTCCAACGACATATACAAACTCACCTTGTTCAATCGTAATGTTAATTCCATTTAGGGCTGTAACCCCATTTGGATACGTTTTATGTACACTTTCCATACTAATCATATATATAATCACCTTTAATTTTGTATAGTCTTTGCAGAAAGCCTCGATGTATATCGTTTCTTGTACTTTCTTCATATAGTATAACATCTTTCGCCACGATTTTTAGACAAATTAATATTACAATTATGTTTCAAAGTAGACTTCAACTGTAATAAATTTTAATGATTACTAAAATAACGAAGGAAATTAATAGGTAAAAAGAACTGGACAAAATAGACGTATTCGATAAAAATCGTCTTTCTTGTCTTTGAAAACATCTGTCTTCATCGGAAATAGATTGAATAAAGGGAAGCAAAGAGGAGAATAAAAGGCTGTAAAGAAGAAGGAATTAAAGGCTTTCTATGCGTGAAAAACGGTTTTCTAGATTTCTATCTTTTACTGGTCGCTTCACGGTTCGCACGAAGTAAAGTTGTAAGCTTTATTTTTACAAAATCAAAGGACGTCAGAACGATTTCAAATAAAATTTAAAAAAACTTACCGTCCATAAGCCGACGGTAAGTTTTTTGTACTATTTTTATTTCTTTTCTGCTAACCAATTGGCAAGCAAGTCTACATCATCACCAGAAACCAGTCCACCAGGCATATTTCCTTGCCCGTTTTCAATGATGTTGGCAATATCATCTGCAGAATGATCTGAACCAACGTTTGTTAGATCTGGACCAGCTCCGCCAGAAAGATCAGCTCCATGACAGGATGCACAGCTAGACTTATAAACATCTTCAGCAGCTGCAGTATCTACAGTGCCACCATCTCCAGCTTCTTCTGTTTCATCACCAGTATCTGCTGGCTCATCAGACGCTCCATCATCTCCACCGCCACATGCTCCTAGAACAAGCGCAGTTCCAAATAACAATGTTAAAAGCCATTTTTTCAATTTAAATCCCCCTAACACAATGTAGTTAGACCTTGCTAATACCTATTATAACCGATAATCGTCGATTTAAAACGAAATAGATTTTGTCTTTTAGACACTATTTCGCTCTACAGCCATGCCTATCAACAGGTTTGGCACATTATGACAAATTCATGAATTCACAATAAAAGCATGCTTAGCTAATTTGTGAGCGTAAAAAAGCATCTATAAACGGGTCTATTTCACCATCGACAACACTCTGCACGTTACCAATGTCTAAGTTCGTTCGATGATCCTTAACCATTGAATATGGATGGAAAATATATGACCGTATTTGACTTCCCCACCCAATCTCTTTTTGCTCTCCACGTATATCAGAAAGTTCCTGCTTTTGTCGCTCAATTTCTAATTGATATAGCTTTGCCTTTAGCATTTTCATCGCATGCTCACGATTTTTAATTTGCGATCGTTCGGACTGACAGGTGACGATCGTATTTGTAGGCAAATGAGTAATTCGTACCGCTGAATCAGTCGTGTTGACATGCTGACCGCCTGCTCCACTTGAACGATACGTGTCAATTTTTAAATCCTCACTTCGAACATCAATGTCTACATCGTCAGATATTTCAGGTGCGACGTCACATGATGCAAACGAAGTATGCCGTCTGCCGGACGAATCAAACGGAGAAATTCGAACGAGCCGATGTACGCCTTTTTCCGCTTTTAAATAGCCATACGCATTGTGCCCTTTAATTAATAAAGTAACACTTTTCACGCCGGCTTCGTCGCCAGGTAAATAGTTTAATGTTTCAACCTTAAAGTTTTTATCCTCAGCCCAACGCTGATACATTCGCAATAATATACTCGCCCAGTCCTGTGATTCCGTTCCACCTGCACCGGGATGTATTTCCAGTAAAGCATTATTCGCATCATACGGTTCACTTAACAGCATTTCAAGCTCAAAATCATTTATTTTTTTTCGTAATCCTTCTACCTCTGTTTCTAATTCTTGAAACAAGTCTGGGTCATTCTCTTCAGATACGAGCTCATACATCGCATCAACATTTTCCAGTTGTTCAGCCATATTAGTAAAGCTGTTAACGTGACCTTTTAAATGGTTCAATTCAGAAATCACTTCTTGTGCTGCTGCTTGATCTTCCCAAAAATTAGGAACCGCCATTTTACTTTCTAAATGACCGATTTTCTCTTGCTTTGCCTCTAAGTCAAAGAGACCCCCTAAAATCATTAATTCGTGATGACATTTTTTCTAATTCTTGTTTTATTTCTACTAGTTCCATTGCTTTCACCTCTTGGTCGTTTTAGGTAGTTTACGTTTTAAAGTTTTTATGGTTGCATTTAAAGGCTTATTTTAGCTTTTTAGCCGTTTATTCAAGCATTAGCGGCCATGGCAATGCTTGAATTTCTTTCCGCTGCCACATGGGCATGGTTCGTTTCTGCCAACTGTATCTTTTTTAATATAAGGCGTTCGTTTCTTCTTTTTTTCTTGTCCGCCAGATACTGCCTGCGTATTTTGAACAACTGCTTGACGTTGTAAATTATCACGGATTTCAGCTTTCATTACATAACGTGCTGCTTCTTCTTCAATATTTGCAATCATTGCCTCGAACATGGCAAAGCCTTCAAGCTGATATTCACGTAGAGGATCATTTTGTCCATACGCTCGTAAATGAATTCCTTGGCGCAGCTGATCCATTTGATCAATATGATCCATCCATTTCGTATCAACAGTACGAAGTAAAATAACTTTTTCAAACTCACGCATTTGTTCAGATGTTAACTCTTGCTCTTTTTCATCATAACGTGAATGAACTTTGTCTATGATCAACTCTTTAATCTCCTGTGGATCTTTCCCACGAATATCATTTACAGATAGAGCTTCCTTATCCAGCAAATTGCCGTGTACATATTCTGTTATTGCTTGTAAGTCCCAGTTTTCATCGTTCTCATCTTGTGTATGGGTTTCCACTACACGAGTAATTGTAGATACGATCATCTGTTCAATAATTTCTCTTAAGTTCTCGTCAGAATCAATGACTTCAAATCGTTGTTTATAAATAATTTCACGCTGTTCACGAAGCACATCATCATAGGATAATACCGTTTTACGGGCGTCAAAGTTATTTCCTTCTACCCTTTTCTGAGCGGATTCGACTGCACGGGATACCATCTTACTCTCAATTGGCTGATCGTCATCCATTCCTAATCGTTCCATCATATTTTTTAGATTATCTGAACCGAAACGACGCATAAGCTCATCTTCCATGGACAAATAAAATTGAGACATACCCGGATCCCCTTGTCGACCGGAACGTCCACGCAACTGATTATCAATGCGTCGTGATTCATGACGTTCTGTACCGATAACGGCCAATCCACCGAGTTCGAGGACACCTTCTCCGAGTTTAATATCTGTACCCCGACCAGCCATATTTGTAGCGATCGTTACGGCACCCTTTTGTCCCGCATTTTCAATAATATCTGCTTCACGGTAATGGTTTTTCGCATTTAAAACGTCATGCTTTACGCCTGCTCTTTTTAATAGTTGGGAAATATGCTCAGAAGTTTCAACAGCAACTGTTCCAACAAGAACTGGCTGCCCTTTTGCATTCCGTTCTTTTATATCCTGAACGACGGCCTTAAACTTGCCATTAATCGATTTATAAATCATATCGGCTTTATCATCACGAACGATCGGTTTATTCGTCGGTATTGCTATAACATCCATATTGTAAATATTTCGGAACTCTTCTTCTTCTGTTTTTGCTGTACCAGTCATACCAGCTAATTTATTATACATCCGGAAAAAGTTTTGAAATGTAATTGATGCTAAAGTCATGCTTTCATTTTGAATTTGAAGCCCTTCTTTTGCCTCAATCGCCTGGTGAAGGCCATCGCTGTATCTTCTTCCTTTCATGAGTCGACCCGTAAATTGATCTACAATTACCACTTCGCCCTCTTCGATGACATAATCGGTATCACGCGCCATCGACACATGAGCACGCAAGGCTTGGTTAATATGATGTGTTAGCGATACATTATTTAAATCAAACAAGTTTTCAATTGCAAAGTAACGCTCTGCTTTATTAATCCCTTCCTCTGTTAATTGCACTCCTTTTGTTTTTTCATCGTACGTATAATCCGATTCACGATTTAGCGTACGTACAAAAGAATCAGCTTGCTGGTATAACGATGCTGATTTTTTCGCCGTCCCCGAAATTATGAGCGGTGTTCTCGCTTCATCAATTAAAATAGAGTCGACTTCATCAATAATTGCATAGTTCAAAGAACGTTGAACCATTTGTTCTTTGTAAAGCACCATATTATCTCTTAAGTAATCAAATCCAAATTCATTGTTTGTTCCATACGTAATATCACACGCATAGGCCTCTCTTTTTTCTTCTTTAGATAAGCCATTTGTATTCAAGCCTACCGTCAAGCCTAGAAATTCAAACAACTCTCCCATTGCCTTTGCATCACGGTCTGCCAAGTATTCATTAACGGTAATAATATGAACGCCTTTACCTGTTAGTGCATTTAAATAAGCAGGCATCGTTGAAGCAAGTGTTTTTCCTTCCCCTGTTTTCATTTCAGCTATGTTTCCTTCGTGCAAAGCAGCTGCGCCTGTTAATTGGACAGCATACGGACGTAATCCGAGCACTCTTTTTGATGCTTCACGAACGACCGCGTATGCTTCAATGAGCAAATCATCGAGCGATTCGCCATTTTCGAGTCTTTCTTTAAAGTGAGCTGTTTTTCCTTGTAATTCTTCATCGGATAACTTTTCATATTGTTCTTCCAATGCTTCTATTTGAACGACCACTTTGTTTATTTGTTTCAATTGGCGCTGATTTCCATCACCAAATATCTTTTTTAATATTCCTGCCATTATAAACGCTCCTTTAGCTGCTACTTTACGATTTACGTTAATTATTAAAAAAATAAGTGTAATTTTTCTATTAAAAGCAATGTGTGTATTTATTATACCGCTCCAAAATTAATCATAACACTAATTAATTATGAATGACAAATAAGGGCACGCTAGAGATTGAGTCAAGTATTTGTGGATTGGATTTATACTCTTAAAGAAACAATTTATTTTAGTTTTTATTACAACGGCTGCGCAATGGCTTCGGTTCTTGCCGTTGACATATACTTCGCTTTCAGTTGGCAACGCCTCAACTTCTTTCAAACTTCTTCAATGGATTTTCGGCTGTTGCTTTTCCCACTAGAACTTTCTATGCGGGAGTCTTCGTACTGTTGTCACTGTCCCTTCGCTAGGATGAGTAATACACATGAAAAGGAGGAAGAGCAACTTACCAAATAAAATATAGCACAATAAAATAGTTCATATGTTTTTTCCCTCAAACATTTTACGCATATCACGTTCGAGAGGATTTCCTTGCACATGAATAAAGAGCAGTTCGAGGATAAACTGCTCTTTAAGTAGAGGAAGTGCGAGGTAGCTTAGAAGGAGGTTAGAGGAAATCTTGATGAAGTTCTCGCATGAATTATAAGGAGAAGGAATCATAGCTTTTTTGTTTGTTATTTAATTCGTTTATTTGTTGATTCATGCTCGCAATTATTTTAACCAATTGTGTTATCGTCTGTTCATGCTGCTGTACCTTTTCAACAATTTGTTCGTACGTGGGATGCTCTTTCATATGTTTTCCTCCCCTTCGTTCATTTCACTTTAGTTATAGCACACAATAATACTTGGTACGAATTGCAGTTTTTACGTTTTTGCATTCCTTTCGACATTATTTTCAGCATTTCTTAGCTTAAATTGTAGCTTTTTTGCAATTTAATACGGATATATTGTTTTTTTGATTGCAGTTTTTAAATTTTGGTATTTCGCTCGACATTTTTCGTCATTACTTTCACGGAATAAATTCCCCCTAATACATAAAGAAACACACGTCTATGCAAATGAAACAGCATGGAAGTGTGTGCAATAAGGCTATTACCCCTCTTTAAGCTGACTGAAACGGAAGTGAACGACTCCTGCGGATAGAGCACGAGTCCGACGATCACTGTAGCGGCTCGGATAGAGGATCTTAAGAAACTGAGGCAGTAACCAAGCAATGCCTGTCGGCTGTAGTGCAAGTCTGCGAAATCAGAGCGCAAGCTTTCATGTTTTTGCTCTACTTAATTTTTACGTATTCCTCAACTTATGTACAACCTAAAAAACGGCTTCAAAATTCAACTAATTGAATTTTAAAGCCGTTTTAAAAGTAAGATATTTACTAAAAATTTAAATCATGTTACGGAACAACCCTTTGATGGTATCACTGTTAATCGATACTGTATCGGTTCAATTTCAGCTCATCGGTTCGATTAAACCGTAGCGCCCATCTTTTCGACGATACACTACATTCGTATCGTCAGTAGCAGCGTTCGTAAAAACGAAAAAAGCGTGCCCGAGCATATCCATTTGTAAAATAGCTTCTTCTGAGTCCATCGGTTTCAAATTAAATCGTTTTGTTCTCACAATTTCAATTTCATCGGAGTCACTCTTACCATTTGCTTCTTTTTCCAATTCCGCAAAAATATGCTTTGGAGCACCTTTTTGACGGAATTTGCGATTTACTTTTGTTTTGTACTTGCGAATTTGTCGTTCAAGTTTGTCCACAACTAGATCAATAGCTGCATAAAGATCTACGTGCTGAACCTCTCCACGTAATAATAAATCCGTCATCGGAATTGTAACTTCAATCTGTTGCTCATCATTATAGACACTTAAATTAACATGAACATCGGAAGTTGGCGGCGTATCAAAATATCTTTCAAGTTTACCAATCTTTTTTTCGACATAGTCCCGAATGGCACCTGTCACCTCAATATTTTCACCACGAATGTTGTATTTCATATAAGTGTCCTCCTTTTATACTTGTAACGAATATTATACTACTTTTTCACTTTTATTTCCTGCTTTAAACATTAATTTTTGATTTTTATACAAAAAAGACCCTTTCAAGCTAAAAATAAAGCCAATTATTACAGAAAATCCCATTAAATATACGGACGATCCCAGAAAGTGGGTGATTAAAAAAAGAATGTTTTTCCAGTAAATTGCCCATAAAATGAAATGGAGCATTCCACATTCAACTGGAATACTCGTATCGAAATTTGAATATATAAACGAAGTACTTACAAGCAAATGCTACTTTCTAAAAGTATTTTTCGGACACTGTTTTTAATTAATGCTATTTCAGCCCGTTTCATTTTAATTGTTTTATTGTTTACTATCTAAATACATTCCATCTGTTGTTTGAAATTTACCATAAGGATTGATATAGGAGCGACTAGATTTTTCCTGCTTTTTCACTTGTTTCATATCTTGCTTTATATGCTCAAACAACTCATCCATCTTCTTTTTTATCGTTTCGTTTCGTTCGATAATTTGCTTACCAAGTTGTTTTTCTTCCTCCGTATAGGGTGGTCGCAAGTTTTCCATACACTTTTCACGCTCATTGATTAAAGTATTTATGACGACTATAACTTCATCGCGATTTTTTGCGGTAATAGGCTGCGCCAGCACTTGCTCAAGCTCCATTGTTCGTTCATAAAGTTGTTCAAGTTGATTCATTATACTTGAGCACCTTGAGCATATTTTTGAGAACCTGCTGTTTTTAGTACTTCTTTCCACGTATCTCGGAATTCAGTAACAAATCCCAGCGCTTCTTCTAAACTACTTTTTTCATTCTTTATATTCGCTTCTTGAAGCTTATAAATAATATATTCATATAATGGCAATAGCTGCTTAGAAATCTCTGCTTCCTGGTCGAGGGTAAGCATCAATTCTTGTATAATATCTTGTGCTTTTTGTATATGCTTATTTTTCTTTTCATAGTTTTGATCGGCGATATCTTTCATTGCTTGTTTAATAAACTTGATACACCCATTATATAGCATTAACGTTAATTGCCCTTTGGACGCTGTCTGAACTGCATTATTTTGATATGCTTCGTACTGTTTGTTTATGGACATTACAGTTACACTCCCATTTTAAAACAATTTTATAGAAAATAAGCTACATGCCACCAAACTGGGAAAAAAGCTGGGAAGATTGATTGTTTAGTCGCTGTATGGCTTTTTCCATTTGAGTAAATTGACTCCAGTACCTATTTTCAACTCGTACCATACGTGCTTCAAAATCTGTAATTCGCGAATCAAGTTCCTTAATACGCTTTCCTATCGTATAGTTGTCAAGTGTATGTGAGCTTTTACCAGCACGCTCTTCGATTTGTTCTTTTGTTGCCTTTAACGTCTTTTCTAGTCGGTTAACCAAGCCTTCACTATTGTCTGTAGTTCGATTTGAAAATAACTTATGTACTTCATCTGGATTGTCTCTTAATGCATCTTTTAATTTCTGTTCATCTACTTTTAGCTTTCCGCCGTCTAAATAATTTTTCGTCGTTGTAATTCCAATTTGATGAATAGATGTAATTTCATTTCCGGTTTCTACTTGGGCATACCAGCTTTGCCGCATAGCGAACATATTATTCGAGATAACCGACTCGCCTCGAAGTAATCCGCTCTTGGCCTTTTCTTCCCACTTCTCAATTTGATCCTCTGACATCTCTTCTTTTTGCTCATCGGAGAGTGGTTTAAAGTCGCGATACACTTCTTCTGTTTGCGACTTATTCATTGACTCTATCATTTTATTATACGTATCAACAAATTTCATAATTGAATTAAATGATGATTCCACGTCTGTCGTTACCGTAAGCTGTGCATTCCCATCCGTCACTTGATTAAATTCAAAGCGGATCCCATTTAAATTATACGTATTGTCCTTTGAATTCATATCAATTCCACTATTATTATATTCAATAATAGCATCTGTTCCGCCTTTTTCATTAGCTGTATTCATTTTTAACGTATCGGTAAAAAATGAATCCGAAAAAGTAATTTCTGCTCCAGCGCTGTTATAGTTTCCCGTACGCGTCGTTTCCATAATTACCTTTTGTGATTGCTCATCAAAAAAAGCACGTATATTATTGTCTTGTTTTGTAATCTTTTCCAAAACATCTTTAACCGTATCTCCGTCAGCTACTGCAACTTGATGGGTCGTTGCATCGCCATTTTCGTTATAAGTTGTAAAAGAAACTGAGCCTGCCGACAATTGCTCATCAATAGCTACCGAACTCTCACTAATATTAATCGCAGTTGTTGCCAATTGCTTCACATTAATTTGATATGTTCCGTTTGCGGCAATCGAAGAAGCCGTTGCCTGTATAGCGTTTTCCTGAGAGGAGGAAACTTTTTTTGGATTATATGTTTTGTTAAGTTTCATATTAAGCATCAGTTCATCTAATTCGAGTACAGAACGATTTATTTCTCGAAAAGCATCTCGTTTCCACGTTAGCGTAGTTTGCTTTTGCTCCATTCGAGTAAGTGGCATTCGTTCTGCATCCATTAGTTTATTTACCATCGCTTCAATATCCATACCTGTCGCTAAACCACCAACACGCATAACCATTACAATTACCTCCTTTAAATCTTTTCATCTATTAAAATGCCCATAAAATCAGCCATCGCTGCGTACATGTCGAGCATTTTTTTTGGTGGAATTTCTTTAATTACTTCACTTGTTACCGGGTCTACGACTGTGACATAATACTCATTCAATTCATCATGTAGTACAAACTTTAGGTTTGTTTGCAATGGATCAATAAAGCCGTTCATTTGATCAACGATTGTTTCAACATCTTCAATACGAATTGTCTCATCATTTCGTTCGTTTTCTACGTTGCTTTGATTCGCTATCCGATTTATACTCGGTATGCGATTGTTTATATAATCATTGTTATACAAAAAACGTGTACTCGAACTCGTTGACACTTTATCCATCTGCATTGCCCATTCAACTCCCCGTCATCTTAAATTCTATCTTATAAGATATATCGGCAAATGGGCACAATTGTTAATGAATATTGCGTAAATAGGAATATTAGCCTAAAAATCGTCCTTGTTTTCCTTTTTCTGTTGCAGCAATGGGAGCAGCTCAAGCGGAGCGTTCGCCGCCTCATTATTTTCATTTTGTATCGATTCATAAAGTTCTTTACGAAATACTTCAACAGATGAAGGTGCACGTATCCCTAATTTTATTTGATCGCCTTCAATGCTTATAATTTTCAATTCTATGTTTTCGCCAATTAGAATTGCTTCACCTTTTTTTCGGGATAAAACTAACATTCCTTCCGCTCCTTTCGAACTTTCGATTTAGTAGGAGCGATGGGAGCCTTTGCAGAATATTCTTCTTTACTTAATATATATTGTTTTCCTTGCTTATTTTTTGAATGAATAATAAGAGGCGCTTTTAAATTTATCGTACTATTATGAAAGGGGTCTTTAATAGTAACAATAGTATAAACAGCAACATCTTCCGGCTTTTGAATATGTAATTTTTCAACGATCGATGGTACCAAATCAAACGTATAGTCTTTATAAAATTGATACGGATTCGTAATAATGAAAGCTAGCATCGGGGTACATATCGATTGCAAAGCTTGAAACATTTCATTACCTGGAATATTTAATAGTACAAACATTTTTTCATCTTGAAACCCCGGTAGGCCTTCTGGAAATTGAATGATTTTTTCCTGTTCAATTTCAACGTCTCCAAGATATTTTGTTTTAATAAGCATAAAACGGAGTCACCTCTCATTGCCTTTTTCATTATGGAAACTATCGCACGTATGTATGCTCAGCAACATTTATTGTTAACTTGGCGTATTGCTTCATCGCAATATCGACCTTTCCACGTTCATAGTGCAGTTCAGGTTGATTTCGTGTCGCCTGTATAGTTGGTCGATTCACTTTCACAAAAATATCAACATCTGCACGTTCATAATTTATTTTTACGGCGAATGGGGATGGGATAAACTTCATTCCAATTCGCTTTTGTTGTGTGGAACCATTCACGTAGGCTTGGTCTTTAATCGGATTTCCTTTTGTTTCAATACGCATCAGCTGTGTGCCTTGCTCTGCTCTTCTTCCAGCTCCTTCTAACGCATTATTCATCCCCGTGTCTGCTTGCTTTTTAATGTGTTGCTTTGTGCTCATTAAATTCATTTCTTCCCACGCTTGTGATTGATCAATAGTTAGTTTTGAAGGCTTTGTTTTAATAGTCAATGTTGCTTTCGGCTGTTCAATCGACAACCGAGCAGCAGGTTGCTGAATTGTCTGTTTACCAGCCTGTTGCTGTATTACTATTTGTGCACGTTGCGACTCCATTTGCAATCTAGGAAACTGCATTCAACAAGCCCCCTTCCTAACTGTAAACATTGTAATTCAACTGCAAAAAAGCGGTCACCTATACTTTCTCGATCAGATTCATATTGTTGGTCTGTACGAGTTCATTGATTATAAGAACGAAATAGAAAAGCAAAAAAAACAGCAAAACCCTGTCCTCTAAAATTCGTAAGAGACAGAGTAAGCTCCATATGAAATCATCGCTTGTATAACGTGGCTGTATACACCGCCTTATCGGAGAAAGTCGAGCAAGGATGGTTGAATAATCCTTGATCCCGCTGCTAAAGCTGCACGATGAAGTGTTTCCTGTGTAATTAAATTAGTTATCGCCTCTTCAAAATGTACATCTTCATTTTCGGACATCGTTTTTTTAGCAATGACCTCCTGTTCATCAAGGCGATTTTCTACGAGTTCTAATCGATTCATGCGTGCGCCAAGATCTGCACGAGCATTAATAATATCAGCGGTACGATCATTCAACGTTCCAATATGGCTGGAAATATTAGCGACATTGTCATTTTCCAAATCATCAATAAAGCTTTGGACTGTATCGAACAATTGTTCCGTAAATACTTTCTCAGGCTCTACGTTCGCTTGTATTTTTATATCCTTAAACACTTCAATCATAACTGGAGTAGTAGATTGTGGATATGTTCCATTATTCGTATCGACCGGAGCTTGATCTGTATCTGTACCATTAAAAATATGCTTCCCATTTACCTTTGTATTGGCAATTTCAATAAGATGTTCTTTTAATTGGAAAGCCTCTTCCTTTATACTGTTTCTTTCCGCACTGCCATAAGGTGAATTACTCGCTTGTACGGCAAGCTCACTTAGCCGGTGCATTGCTTTTGTCGCTTTGTCTAAAGCCGCATCGGAATTATCCATCCAGTTATGAATTTCTCCTGTATTTCGCTTATACTGCTCCACTTCCGTAACTTGAGTACGATAGTTCATCCCTTTCATGGCGACTACAGGATCTTCTGATGGTTTACGTATTTTTTTACCTGTATACAATTGTTCTAAATATTTATCCATTTTTGTCTGACTATGCATTAACTGCCGTAACATATTATTTGAAAGCATATTTTGCGTAACTCGCACTCTCATTCCCCCTCGTACATTCTATTCGCTTTTATCTTCCTACGAGTCCCATATTGTTAATAATACGATCGAGTAACTCGTCTACTGCAGTCATGCTTCTAGCGGCGGCATTGTATGCATGCTGAAATTTAATCATGTTTGACATTTCTTCATCTAAAGAGACCGCACTTGTGCTTAACCGTTCACGTTCTACTTGACCAAGTAAAATTTCTGTATTACCTGTCATCCGATTTGCTTCCCGTGCTTGCACGCCCATTTTGCCGATTACAGAGGCGTAATAGTCCCTTATTGAAGCGTTATCAAGAGCATTTATTTTTTCATCAAAGACCTTTGCTAGTGCCAAAGCATTGTCACCATTACGTGACCCCATGTTTGCAGCACCTGCGGCGACCAAGTTTGGATCATTAATTAAAGTTGTATTTATAGTAATTTGACTCGCTGAGCCTATACCATTATTGTCAAAGGTAAAAAACGATACCCCTGGTTGACCGTTATTGTCTCTCCCTGACTGATGCTGTGCATTAAAAGCATCAGCAAGTTGCTTTGCAATGGTGTCCAATTCGCCGAGCATAGTTGGGTAATCGCCTATTACAGTCCCGTTTTCCTCCGAACCGTACGCTTCAATTAATCCTTGCAATGCACCGATTGTTTGTAAGGGCAAGTTAAGTTGTGTATTTCCGACTTGAACAGCTGTTACTTCTTTTAAACTACCTGAAACAGTTGAAAACTCAATATTAAATTCATTTACTGTTCGGTTGTTATCCGCATCGATCTCAATTGCGTACACATCATTGCCACCAGCTTTTAATGGTTGACCAGATGAATCTACGAGTTTAATTGCTACAAGCCCATCGGCTATTTTTAATGAACTGTCGCTACTCTCATGGTATTCCACTTGAATATTTACGATTTGAGATAGCTCGTCAATTAATAAGTCACGCTTGTCATATAGGTCATTAGGTAAATAGCCATGAGGTTCAATTTTTTGTACTTGTTCGTTTATCTCGTCAATTTGCTTTAATAATGAATTGATTGTAGATTTTTTGTCATTGTCGTTCGGGTCATTATTTACCATAACACTTATTTGATTATGTAAATCAGTACGAATCGAATGAAGCGATTTCGATATGTGGTTAAACGATTCGGCTACTGCAAGTCCACGATTTACGACAACAGATCTTGCTCCGGAATTGTCCGGATTCACAGCTAAATCTTGCAGCGACTGCCAAAATTCATCCATCGTTTTGGCTAATCCACTTTCTGAAGGTTCATTTAGTAGCTCCTCCATCCGACTAAGCGCTTCAGCTTTTTCATTCCAATACCCCATTTTTCCATTTTCCGCTCGGTATTGAAAATCAAGAAATTGATTCCGAATTCGTTGCACAGAGCCAATATCTACTCCTGTTCCCATTTGTCCGGGATGATGGGATTGTGTACGCGAAGCAGCCGGGGGATAAGGAGATGCAGTTTGAAAATTGATGCGTTGTCTGGAATATCCTTCTGTATTCACATTGGATATGTTATGACCCGTCGTATATAATGCAGAACGTTGTGCAAAGAGGGCTTGTCTAGCCATCTCCAGTCCGTGAAATGTACTCATTATTTGTACTCCTTCTCATTTGTATGTTATTCGCTACGCTTTGGAATCAAAAACAGATCGTTTTGGCGTGCTCGATGTTGTCTGTTGTTTATTGTAGTTCATATTTTGGATAGTAGGCTGGAGCATATCCAATGATAGGTGGATAAACTGCATAGACTGGGCAATTAAATCCCGATTTAATTGCTCTTGCTGCTTTAAACTTGTAATTGTATTCGTTAGCTCCGTTGTCAAATTAGCTAATTCTGTTCTATCACGTTCATTCTCCAAAGTATCAAGCATGGAAGTTACCGTTAACTGCACATCTTCTCCTTGAATATTCTGGTTAGAAAACCATGCGTTAACATGTTTCGCTCGTTCCGCTTCTATTTGCTCTAGAAGCTGAATATATTTTCGCTCTTTCGTTAAAAGAGAATGCAGTTCATCAACAGCTCCTTCTTTTATCACTGCTGTCTTTTGTTCAGAGATTTTCATTAAATACTTATGAATGTCAATAAGTTTTACAATTGGCTGTATAATCGTTTGAATGGCCATGCGTTGTCCTCCCTTTATATCCGCGTCGACCAAAAATCGATCATTTTTTGCGCTGTTTTTTCAACATTGATCGTATATTCTCCTGCTTCCACTGCTCTTTTTATTTCTTGAATATATTCGGATCTTCTTAAATTGGTTATACTGCTTTCCTGAAGCTGTTTTGCCTCATTCGAAATATTTATTTGATCATTTCGGTTAGCTTCCTGTTGTCTATGCGCCGGCTTCTGAAGCTGTTGCTTATACGCATTTAACTTTGGCAAATTAGTGCCTTGTATTTTCATTAGATCACTCCGTTCTAAAACGAAAATTTATTTCCGTATCCAATTCCCCTTATTCTATTTATCGGCTAATACCGTTTCACATTCAACCTTTTTTTACCTTTTATTTAATTTATGTTTGTCTAATGTATAGTAAATTGCTGCATGATCTTGTTCTTTCTGTTTTCTTTGCTCTGAGCGTTCTTCCAACTGCTCCTGAATGTGAAGCTCTTTTAGTAAGGATTCAGAGCAATCGTGACATAATCGTCCTTCAACAATACTAGCCCCACATTTTTCGCACGGGTAAAAAAGATTAGGAAACTGTGAGCTTCGCAGTCTTTTTTCTTTTATGAACTTAATAATTAAGTCTTCATCTACACTTGTGTGCTCTACGATTTCCTGAATCGTCGCTTCACGATTTTTCTGTTTTGATAAAAAGCGATAAACAACCTTGAACGCTTCCTCTTCCTCTTGATAGCACGCCTGGCAAATATCTCGTATCGATTTAGCAAAAACAGCATCACACCGTGTACAATTCCCTAATTCAACCATGATATAACCTCCGATTTGTCATCAACATTATAACACGAATTGCAAAAAGACCACTATCCCCGAATGAGTGTAAAGGAAACTACTTTCGGACATCCATTTTCTTTTAATAATTGAGCAGCATGTCTTAATGTTGATCCTGTTGTATATATATCATCGACCAGAATGACTGGGTTGTTAACAGTCTCTACTTGTTTAAACGGATTCGTAGCAGAGAGACGTTCCTTTCTCGTCTTTTTTGCTTGCTTTTCACTACTATGACGAATTAACAATTTAGATGACGCTTTAGGTAAAAAGCTCGCTAATACTTCTGCTTGATTAAAGCCTCTTATTAATCGACGCTCTTCAGTTAATGGAATGGGTACAATCGTATAGCTTTTAAAAGATGGGAAATTACGGATAAATACATTTTTGAAAATCGATTGGAAAGCAGTACCTAACACATAATCACCTCGATATTTCCAATGGGATACAATATCTTGCATGAGCTCATTATATACAAATATAGAAACATTAAATGTTAATGGATCATTAAAACGACTATAGTGTTTCCACCAAATACAATCCTTACATTCGCCCCCTGTTGTGCTACGACTACAACGCCTGCACCGATGTTCAGACACCACTTCTAAAGAACTGAAGCATTCGGTACAGAGCAATAGTCGTTCTTCCCATTTAAACACGTTTTTCCAACTTATTTCTTGAATTATTTCTTGATTGCACCATAAGCAACTCATTTATTTGAAAATCCTCCCCGTATATTCATCGCTTTAATAGAATGCAGGGCATGAACCATTGCTTTTGTTTTGCCTTCGTGGAAAAATACAACCTCTCCTTCTGGATCGTGCGGACTTCTTCCTGCTCTTCCAGCTATTTGTATTAGGGCAGCAGAATCAAACACATTATGATCAGCCTGCAAAACGACGACATCAACAGATGGGAAGGTTACTCCTCGTTCCAATATAGAAGTCGTTAAAAGCGCAAAAAGGTGCTTTTTTCTGAAAGCCACCACCTTTTCCTCTCGCTTTACGTCTTGCGAATGAACTGATGTAATTGCACGATTTGTATTAATTAATCGTTGACGCAAAAACAATGCTGCGCAGCTCTGGCGTAGTCGTGCGGCCAATTCAATCGTTGGAACAAATATAAGAATTTGTCGCTGGGGCTTTGTTCGTTTTGTAAGCCAACGAACAAACGGAGATGGCATTTTCCCATGTTTTAAATTAGTTTTCAAGGAATGGCACATCGCAAATGCAGGGACGGGTAACGGATGACCGTGGAAGCGAGTAGGGACAAAAATATGCGGGAGCTTTCTATTTGCAATTCGCCTTTGGTCTGCTTTTCTTGGCGTAGCCGTTAAATAAATCTTTGTATGTTTTTGGTTCGCAGCACGATTGGTGGCGTATGGCAAAGCAGGATCGGCATGGTAAGGAAATGCATCTATCTCATCGATAATTATTACATCAAAAGCCGCTTTATATCGAAGCAGTTGATGCGTCGTAGAAAGTATTAACTGTGCAGTACCGCTTTTATCGCGACTTCCTCCATATAGTGCTTGAATGTCGATTGATCGAAACGCCTCTTGCAGTCTCGGTAATAGTTCCCTTACGACATCGGCGCGCGGCGTTGCAATACAGATACGCTTGCCAAGTTGCAATGCCGTTGTTATCCCTGGGAAGAGCATTTCTGTTTTTCCTGAACCACATACGGCCCATACGAGTACTTCCTTTTCATTTGTACGAATAGCTTGTACGATGCGGTTTGCTGCGGATTGTTGCGCGTCTGTTAGTTGTCCTTCCCAATTACAAGGATTCGCATGCTTTGGCCACTGTGGTGCTGCTCCTGTCCAATAATAAAGAGGCTCGCAAGCTAGCACTCGCCCCATACGAATACAATTTCTGCAATACAGATGCTCTTTTTTACATAATGGACAAGGGATTGATCCGAATAAGTAATGTTTTCGATTTCTGCAGCGCTGACATTCGTGTGTAAATAAACGCGTTTTAATAGAAGGGATAGAAACAAAGTGAGAATGCTGAAGGAGGTGTTGAAATGTAGATTGTTGCAAAGCGATTTCCGTTCGGAGTAGTAATTTCCCAGCATAAAGGGAAGCAAGCTCATGTTCCTCATTTTTTTCATACTCGGGGTATAATGGTTTGTCTTTATCCAGTTTTATCCTCTCCTCGTATAATCAGATAATTTTCTATTATTGATAAAGTAAAACTACCAACCATTTTTGCTGGCTAGTAGTTTCATACGGATCACATGTACAATTTAATAGGCTTTAGAAAAAATGGAACTGGAGGTATTTTCACCAACGTTTAAGCGCCGTTCGGAATCTATTCGCTTTACGCTGGCGGTTGGTGAGCCTCCTTGTGCTATGCTGAGATCTCACTAATCTCTTTCCTCCGGCTCCAGCTTGACTCTTAGCCCATTCACTCGTGTCGGAGATCAATCTTAATTTTTCCATACACTTATCCGAAAACCCAATTAAATTAAGCTTCCGTATACCAAGAAACACCTAAAGAACCTTCGCCTAAATGGGTTCCAATGACAGGGCCAAAGTAACTAATTACTGTATCAATGGATGGGTACTTCGCTGCAAACGTATCACGAAGCGCAAGCGCCGATGGTTCATCGTTTCCATGGATAAATACTACTTGGCGTACATTCCCTTTTTCAGCGTCTTCTTCTAGCATATCTATTATTCGTTGTAGTGCTTTTTTGCGTGTGCGAATCTTCTCAAACGGAACAATTTCCCCTTCAACGATGTGTAGAATGGGTTTTACTTTTAATAAGCTTCCTACCAAAGCTTGAGCGCCTGACAAACGTCCTCCGCGCTGTAAATGACTCAAATCATCTACCATAAAGTACGCCCGTACATTGCTTCTCATCGCTTCCAGATTGTTAATCACTTCATGTGCAGATTTGTTTTGGCACACTAATTCTGCAGCTTTTAGTGCGAAAAAGCCTTGGGCCATTGCACTTAGTTTCGTATCAAACGCATGCACAGCAATGGTATCAACCATTTCACCAGCACTTTTAGCTGCATTATACGTGCCACTAAATTTGCTAGACAAGTGAATCGATACAATTGCTTCGTACCCTTTCTTCGCAAGTGCCTCATACAATTCTACAAATGCACCTACAGAAGGCTGAGATGTCGTTGGCAATTGCTCGGTATTTTTCACTTTCGCATAAAATTCCTCAGTAGAAATATCTTGTTCCTCTCGGTATGCAGACGATCCAAATACGACACTTAACGGAATCATATGGATGTCGTATTTTTCCCTCAGTTCAGTTGGGACATATGCCGTACTATCTGTTACAACCGCTACTTTCATCGCTTCTCACCCTGCTCTATATAATATCTATTTTATTTATTATACAACTTCTACCCAACCATTGCGAATTGCGGTAACTACAGCTTGTGTACGATCATTTACATTCATCTTTTGTAAAATGTTACTAACATGGTTTTTCACTGTTTTTTCACTAATGTATAATGTTTCAGCTACTGCACGATTGCTTTTTCCTTCCGCAAGCAACTGAAGCACTTGGCATTCTCTTTTCGTAAGTAAATGGAGTGGCTTTCGGTATTCTAAAGCGTTTCCAGATCCAACTGAACTGTTTTCAAGTGCGAGTCTTCGATATTCTTCTACTAAATTATGGGTAACCTTCGGGTGAAGGTATGAGCCGCCATCATTAACTACTTTAATTGCTTCGATGAGCGAATCGGTATCCATTTCTTTTAATAAATAACCTTGAGCGCCTGTTTTCAGTGCATGTGTTACATAGCTTTCATCATCATGAATGGATAATATTATTACTTTCGTATCCGGAAAATGCTCAAGAAGCTCTTTCGTCGCCTCGACTCCGTTTGTATTTGGCATATTAATATCCATTAATACAACATCTGGATTATATTCCTTCACTAACGTAGATGCTACATCGCCATCACTGCCCTCAGCCACTAC
The DNA here is from genome assembly GCF_051846935.1 of Virgibacillus sp. W0430. NCBI lineage: Bacteria > Bacillati > Bacillota > Bacilli > Caryophanales > Bacillaceae > Virgibacillus > Virgibacillus sp. W0430. Next base: position 9,214 of record NZ_JBPYCS010000010.1, on the reverse strand, counting down.
ATTAAATCGAGGCTCAAATTCCAGCACTCGCTTAACTCCTTCACGAAACAACTTATGGTCATCTATTAAGACGATCGAAATTATTTTATCTGTATTCATTTATTAACTTCCTCCTGCTACTGCACTTATTTTATTTAATAACGGATTCGCTTCCATTTCTAGATGTCATAATTGTATATCGGTTTAATGTCAAAATTATAAAGGAGACTTTTTACTCAAAAAAACTTTCTTATATTAATGCTGTGTTGCTGCTAATTACTTAAGTGAGTCAGAAGGTACAGCAATATATATCGTTGTTCCTTTTCCAATCGCCGAATCTATTTCTAGCTCGCCATCCAGCATTTCTACTCTTTCTCTCATACCAATCAAGCCGAACGAGTTATCCTTTATAACCTTTGGATCAAAGCCTTTGCCATTATCTTTGATGATCATAGATAGCTTATTATTTCTTATCTCTAGCTTCACTTTTATATTGGTAGCCTTTGCGTGCTTTATTGCATTTTGTAACGATTCTTGTACGAGCCGAAAAAAGGCAACTTCATACTTTTGATGCAGTCGTTTTTCTTCCCCTAATGAAATAAAATCAATATCCATTTTGTGGTATTCAGAAATTGTGGAAATATATTTCTTTAGTGTAGGAATTAATCCGAGATCATCAAGCGCCATTGGACGTAAGTCATAAATAATTCTTCTCACTTCATAGAGTGAGCTACGTATTGTTTTTCTAACGCTTTGTATTTCTTGTAGTGCTTTTTCGATGCTCCCTTCTCGAAATGCTAAATCTACAATTTCGGATCGGAGGAGTATGTTCGCTAGCATTTGTGCTGGACCATCATGAATTTCTCGAGAGATTTTTCTCCGCTCTTCTTCTTGAGCCTCAATAATTTTCAATCCAAATTCTTGCTTCTCTTTTGCTTCTTCTATTAATTCGTTTACGTGACTGAAGTCGTCATGCAAATATGTAAGGACGACCGTTATCTTTCGAGCTAATCCTTCCGCACGTTCAATCGTTTTCGAGAGTCTGGCCAATCTTCGTTCGAGTTCATCACGTTTTACACGTAACGATTTTTCCTCTTGGCGCAGCATAGCTAAGTCTGTTTGTAATGTATGCGTTTTTTCATATACTTCACGAATTTCAGCTTCGGAATATTTATCAAAATACTTACTAACTTCGGAAAGCCGCTGTCTTGATTTTCGAACGGTTGCTTCCAACTTGTCGCCTTTTTCAATAAAGTCAATTACTTTCTTTTTCGTTTGTTGTAGCTCTTCCTTTAATAATTCATGTTCTTTTCTAGATTCCTCACTAATATTAAATATTTCATCTTTACTGTTTTCTACAACGTCGACCATTTCATGAATAATATGATCCAGTTCTTTCTCGTTTGACTTATTTAATTTTCCTGTCGCTGATTTTTGAATCATAAGCCTTCACCAACCTATGGTATACTATACGAAAAGAGATTGCTTTTTCAGGGGTTTCCAAATAAATTGCTCGTTGTTCATCTATCATTAATTGTACTAAAAAATTTAAATTCCCTGTTTTAATGTATTGTAAACCAAAGATAGACTCTTTTTATTTAGGAGGCACACTCAATGCTACAACACTATTATACAGTAAATGCATACGGATTTGAGGAACAAATTATTCAAAAGTCACGATTCATCGGCTATGTTAAACGAGTGGAAACAGAGGCAGAAGCGCAAATATTCATTCAAGAAATAAAGAAAAAACACTACGATGCAACGCATAATTGCTCTGCTTATATGATTGGCGAACACGACAATATTCAAAAGGCCAATGATGACGGTGAGCCTAGTGGAACGGCAGGTGTACCTATATTAGAAGTAATTAAGAAGCAGCAACTAAAAGATACTGCAATCGTTGTAACGAGATATTTTGGAGGTGTAAAGCTTGGAGCCGGTGGTTTAATACGCGCCTATGGAAGTACGGCATCCAAAGCGATCAAAGCTACTGGCATTGTTTCCAGAAAATTAATGCAAGGAATTTCGATTGTAGTAGCTTATCCTTTACTCGGGAAAATTGAAAACGAACTACGTAATTCGGATCATATGTTAGATTCTATAAATTATCTAGAACAAGTTACTTTTAACGTTTTTGTTCAATTGGATCAAGTGGATCCCTTTATTAAATGGATTATCGAACTAACTGGAAACCAAGCAGAAATTTCAAAGACTACGGCACAATACGCTGAGCAGGAAATTTCCTCGTAAACATGTAAGAATAAAAACAACCATGATAATAGCCCTTTTTCTAAGTGTATTACCATGGTTGGTATTCATTTATTACTTAAGTTTCGAGCGAGCCGCTTCATCCGCAATGATTGTGACGTTAGCATGGTTATGCAGAACTGACGCTGGAAATGCTTCTGAAACTTCTCCGTTTAGCAATCTCGCAATCGCTTCTGCCTTTTTCTCGCCTGAAGCTAACAAGATTATTTCTTTACTTTCCATAATTGTTTCAATTCCCATTGAAATCGCTTGAGAAGGAACTTCCCAGCCAGAAGCAAAAAAGTGCGCATTCGCATTCCTTGTTGATTCATCAAGCTCCACTACATGCGTGCGACTTGAAAATGATGTACCCGGCTCATTAAATCCGATATGCCCATTGACTCCTAAGCCAAGCAACTGAACATCGATGCCACCTGCTTCTGTAATCATTTTTTCATATTGCTCACATTCTTCGGTAAAGTCTTTAGCAACACCGCTTGGGACATGCGCACGTTCCTTGGCAATATTTACGTGGTCAAACAATTTTTCATTCATGAAGTAATGATAACTATTTGGATTATCGTCCGCTAATCCAATATATTCATCCAAGTTAAAGGATGTAGTATTTTCAAATGTAATTTCACCTTGTTTATTTTTTTTAATTAAACATTCATATAAGCCTTCTGGTGTAGATCCAGTTGCCAAACCGAGTACAGGCTCAGCTAAATCCTTTAATTTTTGAACGATTAGATCACACGCTAGATTACTCATGTCTGTATAGTCTACTGCTTTTATTAGTTTCATCATGCACGCCCCTTATTTGTTTAATATAGTGGATAAGTATCTATTGCTGTTCAGTAACCATCCTAAGGCACTGCCGTTTTAATTTGCTATTGACCTCGTTGCAACTGCATAATCCGTATTCAGCTCATTAATAAGTGCTCTGATCATTTCATCCGAGGTTTTAATTTTACATGCTTCCGTATCTTTAATGAGCTTTCGCAGCATATTTGTTAGCTTTTCTTGTTCTTTCATTAAAGCATCCGCCTTTCATTCTCAAACCTAGCATAAATACAATCTAAATTAACTCACTCTATAATAAAGGAAATTAATGTAATTGTCATCTACTTTCATTAAATATATTCACCAATTGAATTATTTAAAACGTCATTATTCAATTGGATTTATTTCACAGTGGCAGCAGAAAGCCATAATTACTGTCTAAATTACTATATGTTAAAAAGGAAAATTTCGTTCTTTTCGTAAATCCAATTTGTTCTATACAAGCAAACAAATAGACCTTAGTCGTATCGAAGCGAGATCGAACGATTAATTGTCCTGTCTATTTTTCCATCGATTAAACTCTAAATATTCCTTGAATTGATCCTTCGTTACACCTGAATGCATTGCTTCATGAACAAGGTCAAGCCACTCCTTATCCAATCGTTCCTCTGCCTGCACTTCTTCTTCATCACGTATTAGCTCATTTACTGTTATACCTAGTACGTCACTAATTTTTTCCATGAATTGAATCGATGGATTCGATTGAAGATTTCTCTCAATGGAACTTAAATACGACTTTGCTACGCCTGCTTTTTCGGCTAGTTCTGAAATAGACATTTTTTGATTCTTTCGTAATTGCTTTATCTTTTCACCAATCAAGTCCATACACCTTCTTTCAAATTGAATTATATCATATGAATATATATCGTTCTATACATATTCGTTCCCCAAAATCTTTAAAATAAGAATTGACACATTCATTTTTGGGCGCACTATGAAATTTCTCTTTTTATTAGAAAACAAGCTGTCGTCCAGGAAATAACTGTTTCAAAATAATTGAATCTTTTATATACTTATATGTAGCTGGATTGACCATCTACGATCAATTACTTTAAATGCGATGGCACCATACGAAAAGAGGAGAATTCAAGTGGAGTCAAGAGTAAAAAAGAAGCAAAAACAGCAAAAAAGGAAATGGCCTTTATGGATTGGCGGAATCATTGTCGTATTTCTTTTGCTTGTCGGAGGCTTTTTATATTATATATACGATAAAATTGGGGATACAGTTTCCGAAATGCATGATCCTTTAGATCGGGAAGCAGATCCAAAACGCCAAAAGGAAGTGGAGTCTCTTTTTAAAAACAACGCATCTGTCAACTTATTATTACTCGGAGTTGATGAAAGAGATGGAGATAAAGGGCGTTCAGATACGATGATTTTAATGTCTCTTAATCCTAAAACAGATGCAATGCTTATGCTCAGCATACCACGAGATACATACGTTGAAATTCCAGGACATGGAAAGGATAAAATAAACCACGCATATGCGTTTGGCGGCGTCGAGCTGTCTGTACAAACAGTAGAAGAGAACTTTCAAATACCTGTCCATTTCTATTCAAAGGTTAATATGGAAGGGTTCAAATTAGGGATCGATGCAATTGATGGGGTCACTATTAAAAACGAACAAGCATTTTCACAAGGCGGACATCAATTCCCAGAGGGTGAAATTCATTTGAATGGTACGGAAGCACTTGACTACATTCGAATGAGAAAAAAGGACCCGCGTGGAGATTTAGGTAGGAACGAGCGCCAACGAAAAGTAGTAGCTGCTGCTGTTGATAATGCTGCGAGCTTTTCCAGCATTAGTAAAGTAGGTAACATTCTAGATATCGTCGGTGAAAACGTTAAAACAGACTTAAATATGAATCGCATGCAATCTTTATTTACGAATTATCGATCGGTTCGAAACAATTCAAAGCAAATTGAATTGCACGGAACAGGTGAAACGATAAACGGTGTTTGGTATTACGTCGTTCCTCATGAAGAATTCGATCGTGTCGAAACAGAAATAAAGCAGCATATGCAAGCAAACTAATATACAATTAATATAAAATAAGCAAAAAATTCATACGCTCTATATAATTTGTTCGTATGTCTAAGCTGTACTTTGTAATAGGAGGTTTTTATGAAGAAGTTCTTTATTCTAATAGCAGTCATCCTTACTGTAACTATTGCTGGCTGTTCAAAAAATGAACCAACACCTAATGAGCGGTTCGATGTTTACATTACACATTGGAAAGAACAAGCATTTGAAAAGATGTACAACATGCACTCCGAACAATCAAAACAAACATATAAACCGGAAGAAGTTATTGATCGTTATTTGAAAATATATGAAGATCTGGAAATTACAAATATAAAGTTATCGTACAACGAATTGAAAGAAGACTACTTAAAAGAAGCTTTGAAGGAAGGTACTGCAACTATTCCCTTCTCCATTGAAATGGATAGCGTTGCCGGCCCAATTTCCTTTACTTATGATGCACAGCTCACATTGCAAGAAAGCGAAGAAGAAGAAGAATGGTATATTCAGTGGGATCCTGGATTCATTTTCCCAGAAATTAAAAACGGTGGAGAAATTAGCTTAAATACAACGAAGCCGAATCGTGGCGAGATTCTAGATCGCAATCGCATGCCTTTAGCAATTAACGACATCGTTTATGAAATTGGAATTGTTCCAGAACGATTTGTTAATGAAGAACAAGAAAAAAAGGAGATCGCTTCCGCATTAAATTTATCCATTGAAACAATTAACGAAGCGTTAAATGCCGCTTGGGTAAAACCGAATTTATTTGTACCATTAAAGAAGCTACCTAAAGATAAAGCCTCTGATGCACTATGGAATATTCCATCGATTGACAGAAAAGAAGTAACTGGACGGATCTATCCTTCTGGAAAAGCCGCCGCACACCTTGTCGGCTATGTTGGTCCAATTACTGCTGAAGAGTTAGAAAAGCAAGAAACAGAAACATATGGTGCAAACGATATGATCGGAAAGCGAGGATTGGAACAACTGTTTGAATCTCGTTTAAGAGGAGAAAAAGGTGCAACGATTACAGTAACGAAAGAAGACGAAGAAATCGTTTTAGCCGAAAAAGAAGTTAAAGATGGTGAAAACATTTACTTAACGATTGACACAATTACGCAAGAAAAATTATTTGCGGCTTATGATGAATTAGCCGGTACTGCGGCTGCCATTCACCCTAAAACAGGAGAAACATTAGCACTCGTTAGCAGCCCTGCCTTTGATCCGAATGAAATTGTGTATGATGCAAGTTCCGAATTGTGGAATAAACTGGAGAACGATGCGCAAAAACCATTAATTAATCGTTTCTCAGCTACATATGCGCCCGGTTCCGTAATAAAACCAATATCAGCCGCCATCGGTCTACAGGATGGCTCTTTAGATCCAGAGGAAGGATTAGCAATTAAAGGGTTGACTTGGGGAAACAAAGGCTGGGGAGACTATAAAGTAAAACGTGTATCTGGCACCGATTATCCCGTCGATCTGGAAAGTGCTATGGTTCGCTCTGACAATATTTACTTTGCCATGCAGGCAGTAAAAATGGGAAGTACAGCTTACGTAAACGGGTTAAAGCAATTTGGCCTCAGTGAACAATTGCCTTTCGAATATCCGTTTACAGCTTCTACTATTTCAACAAGTGGAAGTATAGATGACGAAGTATTGCTTGCTAATACAAGCTATGGCCAAGGGCAAATTGAATTCAGCTCACTCCATTTGGCGCTAGCTTATACACCATTTTTAAATAAAGGAAATCTATTAAAACCAACTTTACTGCTTGACGATGCAGATGGACAAATTTGGCACAAAAAAGTTCTGGATGAAGCGCACGCTGAGCGCATACAAAAATTGCTCCGAAAAGTAGTTACTGACGGAACAGCCACGGTTGCCCAAAAGGCAGAGTTTCCAATTTCAGGAAAAACAGGAACAGCAGAGCTTAAAACAACAAGTGAAGAAGAAGGTAAAGAAAATGGCTGGTTTATAGGGTACCCCACAGAAGATCAAGACATCTTAATCGCAATGATGATGGAGGATGTGAAAGACGTTGGCGCGAGTAAGTTCGTCGCAGAACGAGTGACCGATGTGTTAATGGAAATAAAGTAGATAACTGGTGAATCGAGCGCGTTGCTTTTCCGTATCGAGCCTTTCATCCTCGCCTGGCACTTAGTAAAAAAGCGCACGCGCCCTACTTAGAAACGTAGCGACTGAATGAAATCAAAAAACGTGTATGAATGGTTGTACAATATATGACGTTCGTGAATTCACGAACGTCATTTTAATGTTCTAATAGAAAACAAGTGAATTTCCCTGTAGAATAAAAGTGGTCGAAAACCATATCCAGGGGAGAAATCACTTGTCGAGTTGCTTATGGGCACAGAAACTTCACGAATGATAAAAATCGAATCAAAAACCTGTAGAATCAAAATACAATACAAAACATAAAGAAACGCACTCCAATGCAAATGAAACAGCACTGAAGTGTGTGCAATAGTGATATTAGCCCTCTTTAAGCTGACTGGAACGAAAGTCGACGGACTCCTGCAGAAATAGTACGCGTGCGCAGATCACTGTAGCGCCTCGGATAGAGGAGCGACAGAAGCTGAGACAGTAACCGCGGAAAGCCTATTCGCTGTAGTGAGGGCCAGCGAAACCAGAGCGCAAACTTTCATGTTTTCGCTCTACTTCATGATTACGTATTCATGAACTTAATACACATCACCAACGTCATTTGCAAAGAACCATATGAATGTCTCTACATCTAGTAACGAATAGGAGCCATTTAAAAAGAAGCCAAACGTTTTATCCTAAGATAGACGACTTGACTTCTTTTTTCATATTTACTGGAATCTTTAGCATTTTCTATATTTAATCGTCTTGACGATATAATTTTCAAATTCATCATACAAACAATACAATTTGAATTGTTTTATGTATGTCTTATATAGGTTCCTCCTCAGGTATCCATTCGTTTTTTAAAGTAGTTTTAATAACGCATAAAACTCCTTCTCATTACGATCATCTAATGCTTTATCAATTAATCGCTTCACATTATCTTTTTCTAGCTTCTTCAACAACTGATCGCTTTCCGACTCGATTTGTTCATTACATTCTTGATGTTCATAAATATAGTATGGCTCTGCGATATACGATAATTCGTTTAGAAACTTCGGAATGTAAATAAGCTTCCCAATTTTAAAGTACTTCACTTTTTCGTCTTTTTTAAATGCAACCGTATCTTCCAAATTTTCAATCTGCTGTGTCTTTCGATTAATAATAATTTCATCTGCTATGACAGAATGAAATTTATACTCTTCATTATCGATACGTAGTGTAAAGTGCTCTTTTTCCAGTACAATATGAATATGTTCATCGTATGTTTTAATATAATATGGTTCAAGTGTTTCCAACGCTTGCACACATTCACCTCCTTTTTACGTAAAAGCATACCTTTTTGAGAGTAATACAACGAAGCGTTTACAAATGGTTCAACATTAGTTTACCCGATTTTACCGCGCTTCAAACGGCTACTTTCCTTCGAGCTATTCTTAATTTAGTTTTTATACTAACATAGTATAAAACAAAAATGAAACGGCAAATTTCTTGCTGAACTGCTATATGACTCATACATCCGTTATGAAGCCGCACTGTCTCACTTATACGTTAAATATTGACAGTTTACGTTCGTATCGTACGTAATCGAACGATTCATTGTATTCATTTCATAAAAATTGCAGCTTAATGGAGCTTGGATGAAAAACAGTACAAGCTCGACACGGGTTTGTTTCTAAATTCCCCAAAAAAAATATTCCCATAAGTAGGGAATGATTGATTTTTTTAGAGTAACTTTACCAATTTATAAAATGACTTTTCATCTCTTTCATCCAACGCTGTATCTATAAGCCGCTTAACATTATGACGTTCCAATTCAGTAATAATACATGCATCTTCTCGTTTGGAATTATTTTTACCTTCTTCATCTGCATAGTAAGGCTTCACAATCGTATGAAGCTGAATTAGAAAATCAGGAAGGGAAATTAATTTTTTCATAGTAATGTAGATGATATCCTTACCCTTTTGAAAAGCAAACTTAGCTTCAATATTAGCCACTTCTTGTGTTTT